>NZ_LZHP01000001.1:0-52853 GCF_001690605.1 Gilliamella sp. Nev6-6
AAGAATTTGATTTTGAAAAAGCATTAAAATTATTACAAAATGGTCAACCGCTAACGGGTAAAGATGGTATTTTAACGCCATTAATCAAGCAGCTAACAGAAGCGGCGTTATCGGCGGAATTAGATTCTCATTTAGCCAACGACATTACCCCTAATCGGCGTAATGGTAAGAGTTCAAAGACAATAAAAAGCTCATCAGGCAGTTTCGAACTTGATGCACCAAGAGATAGAAACGGTTCATTTGAACCTCAACTCATCAAAAAAAATCAGACAACATTAAACGATGAAATTGAACAAAAAATTCTCAGTATGTATGCGCTGGGGATGAGTTATAAAGATATCAGCCAGCATATTGAAGAGATTTATGCTTTTCGTCTTTCTCCTGCAACTTTAACCGCCATTACAGATAAAATCATTCCTGAGCTCAGATTATGGCAACAACGACCGCTAGAATCGCTTTATCCGTTTGTTTGGATGGATGCAATTCATTATAAAGTAAAAGAAGATGGGGTTTATCACAGCAAGGCTGTTTATACTGTACTTGCACTTAATTTAGCCGGAAAAAAGGAAGTATTAGGCTTGTATTTATCTGAAAACGAAGGGGCTCATTTTTGGTTATCGGTGTTGACCGATTTACAAAACCGAGGATTAAATGACATTTTAATTGCTTGTGTCGATGGATTAGTTGGCTTTCCTGAAGCGATTAATACTATTTACCCACAAACAGAGGTTCAACTTTGTGTTATTCATCAAATCCGCCATTCAATTAAGTATGTTGCCTCTAAACATCACAAAGCATTTATGAGCGATTTGAAACTTGTTTACAAGGCGGTCTCTCGTGAAGCAGCAATTGATGCATTAGATGAACTTGAGAAAAAAATGGGGCGATAAGTATCCAATCGTCATCCAATCATGGCGTCGTAAATGGGATAATTTATCAGCTTATTTCCGCTATCCTGAGCCTATTCGTAAGGTGATTTATACCACCAATGCTATTGAGTCAATTCATCGACAATTTCGTAAATTAACAAAGACAAAAAGCGGATTTCCTAATGAAAATAGCCTACTTAAGCTGCTGTATTTAGGGTTGCAAAATGCGGAGAAAAAATGGACAATGCCAATCCAAAATTGGAATTTAGCATTGTCACAATTGATGATATTTTTTCCTAATCGTCTTGATAAGGTAATCTCTTTGTGAATTAAGCTGACACAGAATTATGAACAGTCTCTCAAATTGGCACAATGACCGATTAATCTAAAACAGAGTCATAATAACAGGTTATTCCTGTCTCTAAATGCTCAATTTCTAACTCACCACCTGTTAAAATTCCACCGTCAGAAAAATAACTTGGCTTTTTTTTGAGGGTTGCTTTGCCAAAGAGTTTATCATTGTCATAAAAATACCCTTCTTTACTAATTTTATAAGAATCATCTGGTTCTATCAATCCTGTGCCACAAGGACAATTGATAGAATCTACCCAATCACCATCTTTAGTTTTACACCCGTCTCCTCGCCAGCCAAAATCTAAAATTTCATCATAACTTAAATCCATTAAATGATATTTGGTTATTTTCACAGGATAATAGAGTATAGCAAAGACTAATAGCAGATAAATAATATGCGATATTTTTAATTTTTTTAGTTTCATTATTTTCATAACCACTTACTTTCTTATTAAATTATTCGTATGAATAAAAAGTACATGTTATACCTGTTTCTAGATCCTTTACATACAGCTCACCTCCTGTAAATCGCTCAAAAGAAATATAATCAGGTTTTTTCTTCAAATAAATTTTTTTCATCATATCACGGCCAACAATATAGCCATTACCTTCTTTTTGGATATACATGTCATTGTTTTTATATGGGCTTATTTGATTGCAAATAGAACAATCTTTACTGTAATCATACTCACCACTATCTGATTCACCAGAGTAATAGCACATGTCATCATAAATCCACATATATTCCATTATTTTGTCATAACTAAAATCAACTAAATAATAGGTAATCAATTTAATTGGTTGGTATAGTACCAAAATTACAAAAACGGTGGTAACGAAGTGCGATAAATTTAATTTCTTCATATTGATTTTATTGTATTGTTTATATTGGCTAATTTATTATAAATGTTTTTGACTATCAATAATTGCCAATAAAATTACTTTAGTGTTATGCAAGGTACTGCTAAACTAGCTTACATTTTTATTATATTTAATACATCAATTATTTTTTAGGATAAATGTATGCGAACCAGTAAATATCTTCTATCTACATTAAAAGAAACACCAGCCGATGCAGAAGTCATTAGCCATCAATTAATGTTACGTGCCGGTATGATCCGTAAAGTTGCCGCAGGGTTATATACTTGGCTTCCCACTGGTTACCGTGTGCTTAAAAAAGTAGAAAATATTGTCCGTGAAGAGATGAATAAAGCTGGCGCAATAGAAGTATTAATGCCAGTTGTACAGCCTGCTGATATTTGGCAAGAAAGCGGTCGTTGGGAACAATATGGACCTGAGCTATTACGAATCAAAGATCGTGGCGACCGTCACTTTGTATTAGGTCCAACTCATGAAGAAGTGATTACTGATTTACTGCGTAATGAAGTTAGCTCATATAAACAATTACCTCTTAATGTGTATCAAATTCAAACTAAATTCCGTGACGAAGTGCGTCCTCGTTTTGGGGTGATGCGTTCGCGTGAATTTATTATGAAAGATGCTTATTCTTTCCATACTTCACAAGAATCATTACAAGAAACTTATGATGATATGTATAAAGCCTATAGCGCTATTTTTACACGCGCAGGCTTAAACTTTAGAGCAGTACGTGCTGACACTGGCTCAATTGGTGGTAATTGGTCTCATGAATTCCAAGTGCTAGCGGATAGTGGGGAAGATGATATTGTTTTCTCAACGGAGTCAGATTATGCCGCTAATATTGAAATGGCGCAAGCTTTAGCACCAACACAACAACGTGCAGAGCCAACTAAAGCGATGGAACTGGTTGATACTCCCAATGCAAAAACGATTGATGAATTAGTTCAGCAGTTTAATTTGCCAATTGAAAAAACGGTAAAAACCCTAATGGTAAAAGCAACTAAAGAAAGCGGTCATCAGTTAGTGGCATTATTAGTTCGAGGCGATCATACTTTAAACGAAATCAAAGCGGAAAAAATTGATATCGTTGCTTCACCCCTTGAATTTGCAACCGAAGAAGAAATTCGTGCTTTAGTTAACGCCGGTCCTGGTTCATTAGGTCCAATTAATTTAAACATGCCAATTATTATCGATCGTGATGTTGCTGTTATGAGCGATTTTGGCGCAGGCGCTAATATTGATCACAAACACTATTTTAACATTAATTGGGAGCGTGATGTTTCCCTACCACGTATTGAAGATATTCGTAATGTGGTTGAAGGCGATATGAGTCCTGATGGCAAAGGTACATTACAAATCAAACGTGGCATTGAAGTTGGGCATATATTCCAACTTGGCACAAAATATTCACAAGCCATGAAAGCGACAGTGCAAGGCGAAGATGGGCAAAACCATGTGATGATTATG
Source organism: Gilliamella sp. Nev6-6 (assembly GCF_001690605.1). Taxonomy (NCBI): domain Bacteria; kingdom Pseudomonadati; phylum Pseudomonadota; class Gammaproteobacteria; order Orbales; family Orbaceae; genus Gilliamella; species Gilliamella sp. Nev6-6. The sequence continues at coordinate 3,570 of NZ_LZHP01000001.1, forward strand.
GGATGCTATGGTATTGGGGTTAGTCGTATTGTAGCGGCAGCTATTGAACAATGCCATGATGATCGAGGTATTATTTGGCCAGAAGCTATTGCGCCATTTAGTGTTGTGATCATTCCAATGAATATGCACAAATCAGAAAAAGTGCAAGCGACAGCCGAAAAACTTTACGCAGATCTGCAAGCAGCTGGCATTGAAGTGCTTTTTGATGATCGTAAAGAACGTCCTGGTGTCATGTTTGCTGATGCTGAATTGATCGGTATACCTCATACCATTGTCATTGGTGAGCGTAATCTTGATAATGGCGAAGTGGAATATAAACACCGTGCTGGTGGCGATAAAGAAATGGTAAAAGTTGATAATATTATTGAATTTATCAAAACTCGTTGCAAGCTAGCTTAACATTAAGATAACTTGCTAACTAGTTATAAAACATAATAAAATTGGGGATCATTACCCTCAATACAACAGTAATTAGCTTATTACTGTTGTATTGTTATTATTTAGCTGCCATAAAGCCAATACTAATTAACAACTAGCGTAACGTGATTTTTTGCAAAACTACTTTTAATTTTCAAAAATAAACATCCACAAATACTTAACAAAGAAAATGTTGAGTATAAATTCAAAGTGATATTGTTCTTTTTTTCGGCTAAAATAAATCAATAAAAATCTTACATCAATGGGTTGAAATAATGTTAAAAAAAGCCATCGCATTTGCACTATCTACCTCGTTATTATTACAAAGCTCGTCCATTGTTTATGCTGATAATATTAACCTACCCGATATAGGTACCGCTGCTGCTACAACATTAAGTATTGGCCAAGAAATGGAAATGGGCGATTATTATATACGAATGTTGCGAGCCGATGCTCCAATTATAAACGACCCTGTTTTAAGCCAATATATTAATGATTTAGGTAAAAAATTAGTTGCTAAATCAGAATCAGTAAAAACGCCTTTCCATTTTTATATTATGAAAAGTGATGTGCTAAATGCATTTGCCTTTTTTGGGGGAAATGTTGTTATTCACTCACGATTAATATTAGATACTGATAATGAAAGTCAACTAGCGTCAGTAATGGCTCATGAAATTGGTCATGTCACCCAACGGCATTTAGCCAGAGCGATGGAAAATCAAAGTCGAAATAGTCCTTATGTTTGGGGGGCAACGTTAGGCTCTTTATTGCTAACATTAGCGAATCCGGAAGCTGGCATGGCCGCGATGACAAGCACCATGGCAGGCTCAACTCAAAATATGATTAGTTTTACACAAAGCAATGAGCAAGAAGCTGATCGTGTCGGTTTAAGAACGCTTGCCAAAGCAGGGTTTGATCCTTATGCTTCATCGGAGTTTTTACAAAAGCTGGCTGATCAAAGCCGTTTTAGTAGTAAAGCGCCTGAAATATTACTTACTCACCCATTACCCAATAGTCGGTTAACGGATATTCGCAATCGCTCAATGCAATACAGTAAAAAAAGTGTATCGCCATCATTAAATTATTATTTAGCAAAAGCACGATTAGCAATCTTAATAACTAAAAATAAAAATACTGCTAAACGATTACTTGAAGATTACAAAAAGATCAATAACGAACAAACTAAAACAGCTGTTATTTATGGTAACGCATTAGCTGACAACTTGAGTGGTAATAACCAAAAAGCAAAACAGCAGTTACAACCCTTATTAGACCGCGATCCAAATAATATTTGGTATATTGATTTAATGACTGATATTGATTTGGCGCTCAACAATAACGATGCAGCCATTACTCGCTTACAAGCCGCATTAAAAAAAGCCCCAGACAGCTCAGCTTTGCAATTGAATCTTGCTAATGCATATATAAAAAATAGAAATTACCAACAAGCCGTCACGTTATTGCATCGTTACACTTTTGACCATAATGATGATACCAATGGTTGGGATTTACTTGTTACAGCTTATGGTGGATCACGTTCAAGGGCTCAAGAAATGAGTGCTAAAGCAGAGTTACTTGCATTAGAAGGTCAATTCCAACAATCAATACAATTACTACAAAATGCTAAAAATCAAACCAAAGGCAATCAAACAATGATTTCTAAAATCGATGCAAGAATTAATCAATTAAAACAGTTGCAAAAACGTTATGCTGTTTATAAACGATAACAAACTTTAATGATCATATCTCGACTAATTCTTGCAATAATATTAGTCGAGAAAATGATAAATCAGGTTATTTTTTAAGACAAATGATCTACATTATTGAAGAATTTTACCGTAAATGCCCCTTCAGGATGCTCATGGCTTTGTTTATAATTAACCAAGCTAATGCTAGTATTTAGCATTCGAGGAAAATAATTTTCATCACGATGTAAACGCCAATCGCCACCATTTAACACACAAAGTAAAATTCGTAATACTGTCCCATGTGACACAACCAAAATATTACCCGTATCTTGAGTCGCGCTTTGAACAATGGTGTTTAATCCTTGCTTCATACGCGTTAGTATATCAAGATAATTTTCACCTTGATTAACTGAAGCGTCGAAATTAGCTGGATCAGTTAAATAAGTCGTAAATTCAGGAAACGTCTTTTTCAACAGAGGGACATGTTTACCTTCCCAAATGCCAAAATCCATTTCACGCAGATCGGCAAGCTCAAAAGTGGGAATAGTAAGATTATTTTCTTTAACAATATAATCGCGTGTTTCCATCGCACGTTGTTGTGTACTTGAGTACGCTTGCATAAAAGGAATATCTTTTAAATATTGCCCTGTTATTTTAGCACCCAAAATGCCTTGTTCGGTTAACGGTGAATTTTGAGATCCTTGCATCTGATCTTTAATATTCCATTCCGTTTGGCCATGTCTAATTAAGTATAAATTAATATCTTTCATTCGCACTTACTACCTTGTTTATTTTAAGAATCGGTTCGCTTATATTTATCTTTTCTAAGATAGGCTAAACAAGCCTGTAAAGTATCATCCATCGGTGCATTTAATTGCATCTCTTGTAAGCTTTTAGGATGAATAAATTTAACACTTGCTGCATGTAAAAATAATCGATTAAGCTTTGTTCCTGCTAACAATGCATCAAATTGTCTATCGCCATAGCGATCATCAAAAGCAATTGGATGGTTGGCATATTGTGTATGAATGCGGATTTGATGTGTTCGCCCAGTAACGGGGCTTGCTTTTATTAAAGTTGCAAAATCAAACCGCTCTTCAACTTTAAAACGTGTTTCTGATGGCTTACCGTCTTTATCGACTTTCACGACTCGCTCACCGCTTTTTAACACATTTTTGAGCAATGGCGCTTGTATGACTTTGCAGTCAGAAGACCAGTTACCTTTAACCAAAGCTAAATAGTTTTTCTGCATTTGTTTAAGGCGTAATTGTTCGTGTAAGGATTTTAATGCGGAGCGTTTTTTAGCAATTAATAGTACCCCTGAAGTTTCGCGATCAATGCGATGCACTAGTTCTAAAAACTTTGCTTCAGGTCTTAAAGCACGTAATGCTTCGATTACCCCAAAACTTAAACCACTGCCACCATGTACGGCAATACCGGATGGTTTGTTAATCGCCAATAAGACATCATCTTCATAGATAATCGCTTTTTCTAAATCGGCGACTTTATTTAGCTTGGTTGAAATTTCTGGCATGGCTTTTTCTGTCATTCGAACAGGTGGGATTCGAATTTCATCGCCAATATTTAATTTATATTCAGGTTTGATCCGTTTTTTATTAACACGCACTTCACCTTTTCTTAAAATGCGATAAATCATACTTTTTGGCACACCTTTTAAATAGGTGATTAAAAAATTATCAATACGCTGTGTCGCATTTTCTTCTGAAATAGTAACAAATGAGACTTGTAATTTTGTTTGTGGAACTGTTGAGTCCATAGAAAATGATTAATCCGCTATCAATAAATAAAGTCGTTTACATTATAAAAAAATAAACTACACTATCGTAATTAAAAAATAAGATAGATTATATTCAGTATAATTAAAGAAGAAAGATTATAACGGAATATGGAGGAATAAAATAGTATGTTATTACTGCTTAATCAATACTCAAAAGGTAGATTTGCTTGGTTCTTATTGTTCTTTTCCACACTTGCTTTTGAAATAATCGCGCTTTATTTTCAACATAGCTTAGGGCTTGCTCCTTGTACGCTTTGCATTTACCAACGTTGTGCTATTTTAGGCATTATGCTAGCTAGCATTGTTGGGCTCATTGCTCCTCGTAACATTATTGTTCGATTAATCGGTATTTTAATTTGGATGATTAGCGCTTATAAAGGCTTTTTGCTAGCAACATTTCATGCCCATTTACAATTTGAACCTAATTTAAGTGATACTTGTTCGATTAACGCTCAATTCCCTTCGTGGTTCCCCTTAGACTCGTTGCTTCCTAGTATGTTTAAAGCTTATGGCTCTTGTGCCGATAAAATTTGGACATTTTTAACTATCGAAATGTCACAATGGATGATTATTATTTTTGCTTGTTACCTGATTTTTGGTTTAGCTGTATTAATTTCACAGATATTCACATCGCCAAAAGGTTCAATCTGGAATAAGTAACTTTATTTATAAAACTGGCACTTTTTGTTGAGTTTGTTAGAATGTGTGGCAATTTTATTTTACGAATTGTCACATATAAATGCTTTTAGAATATCACCCGCCTATCGAACCTTGGCTGTCCATTTTACATCAAGATGACCATATTGTGGTTGTCAATAAACAACCTGGTATTTTGTCAGTTTCAGGCAGTAAACCACAATTTATTGATAGCATTATTCATCGTTTGCAACAAAAATATAGCTATGTCGAATCCGTTCACCGGCTTGATATGGCAACCAGCGGTATCATGGTTGCTGCACTGTCAAAATTAGCTGATCGCGAAATAAAAAAACAGTTTCGAGAACGTATCCCTAAAAAAATTTATATCGCGGTCGTACATGGGCATCTTGAGCAAGATATTGGCCGTGTTGAGTTACCATTAATTTGTGATTGGCCTAATCGCCCAAGACAAATGGTTGATTTAGAAAATGGCAAACCTGCGCTAACTGAATATCAAGTGATATCCAGAAATCCAGACAACACAACTCGCATAAAATTATTCCCATTTACAGGCAGGTCGCACCAATTACGTGTTCACATGCAAGCCATCGGCCATCCCATTTTAGGTGATAAATTCTATGCTCATCCTGATGCTTTTGCGATGTCAAAAAGGCTGCTATTACACGCTCAATTGTTGACGATTAATCACCCTAAAACAGGTGAAAGTATGACATTTAGTTGCGAACCTGATTTTTAAAAATTCAACATAAAATTAGCAAGTGTGGGCTACAACCAGCTCAAGCCAATAATGAATAAACAAGTAATATAAAGGAATTCAAAATGCAAAAAATTGTGTTAGCAACCAATAATCAAGGCAAGGTCAATGAATTGCAACGGTTACTCACTGATGCCGGTTTTGATATTGTTGCACAAAGCCAATTTAATGTACCTGATGCTAACGAAACAGGTTTAACATTTATTGAAAACGCTATTTTAAAAGCACGGCATACCGCTAAATTAACAGGACTGCCGTCCATTGCTGATGACTCTGGCTTATCGGTAGATGCTCTTGGCGGACAACCAGGAATTTATTCTGCGCGTTATGCTGGTGAACACGGTAATGATCAAAGCAATAATCAAAAATTATTGGATGCATTAAACAATGTTCCCAAAGAAAAACGTACTGCCTACTTTTATTGTGCACTGGTGTTTATGCGCCACGAAAATGATCCAACACCAATTATCTGCTTAGGAAAATGGCATGGTTTAATCTTAACTGAAGCACTAGGCGACGGTGGATTTGGTTACGACCCGCTTTTTTATATGCCTGAATTGGGTTGTACAGCGGCGCAACTAACCAAAGAACAGAAAAGCCAAATATCGCACCGAGGTCAAGCACTAAAACAATTGATTAGTAAAATTAAAACTGAATATTAATTATTCACTATATTATGTATACTCGAAATTGCATATTAATAAGTAAACAGTATATACTTAATGCATCAATGATATCGGAGTTAATATTGTGATTTTACTGATAGTAAGTGGTCGCTCTGGTTCTGGCAAATCCGTTGCCTTGCGAGCGCTAGAAGATATGGGATTTTATTGTGTTGATAATATCCCCGTTGTTTTATTACCTCAATTAGCCAATTCACTAAAAGACAATAATACCCCTGTTGCTGTTAGCATTGATATCCGAAATTTACCTGAACAATTTGATTTTAATAGTGATATCTTTCAACGCTTAGCCGCATCAGTTATACCCGAAATTATTTTTTTTGATTGTAGCCCAAATACCTTAATTCGACGTTATAGCGAAACTCGACGTACGCACCCATTAACTAATCAACAATATTCTCTTGAAGAAGCCATCGATTTAGAAGAAAAATATCTAGAGCCGTTAAAATCGCATGCAAGCCTAGTTATTAATACCGATAATCTTTCGGTTCATGAACTATCTGATATACTAAGATCGCGTATTTTAGGTAAAAAAGAACGAGAATTAACGATCATTTTTGAATCATTTGGCTTCAAACATGGTTTACCTGTTGATGCGGATTTTGTGTTTGATGTTAGGTTTTTACCTAACCCTCATTGGGAAGTTAGTTTGCGTCCACTAACAGGATTAGACAAACCTGTTAAAGACTATTTATTAAGGTATGAAGAAGTCTCAAATTTCATCTATCAAACCGCTAATTACTTAAATCAATGGCTACCGCTGTTAGAAAAAAATAACCGCAGTTATCTAACCATTGCTATTGGCTGTACAGGAGGGCAACACCGTTCGGTCTTTATTGTTGAACAATTAGCTGAATTTTTTAAGGCACAAAATAAACAAGTACAAATTCGCCATCGAACGTTAGAAAAGAAACCATGATTATTCATTCTCAGTAGCAAGGGTTGATAATTCTTCAAATCGTTCTTTGCATTTATCAATAATATTTTGGCATTTATCCGCAATATTTTTCAGTATTCTTTGGTATTTAGCTGGATAATTCGTTGCATTAGGTGATGATGTAACTAATTTACCAACTTTAACTAATTCAATATCCGCAGGTAACTTAGCAAGTTTTGCTTTTAATACATTAATCGTTTGTGGATGTGGATGTCCAATAACAATAGCAACGCCTTTTTTACGCGCTAATTTGACGGCTAAATCAAATTGCCGGCTAATTGCTCGCTCAGTTTGCTCATCATCTAAAAATACATCACGCGCTAGCACTGGAACATCATAATAACTGGCAGCCTTTTTTATTTGTGTTCGGCCAATTGTTTTGCTATCTAAAAAAAACATTGAATGCGGGCTTAATGCCTTCATCACATTAGTCATTCCGTTAAGATCTGCTGTCATCAAACTGCCCATATGGTTATTAAAACCAATAGCATGTGGCACACGCTCAATTGCATTATTTACAATCCGACTTATTTGCGCTTCGTCCATTGATGGAAATAAAGTGTCTTTTTCTAGTCGCTGTTTACTAAGTGGTGCCATAGGTAAATGAATTATTACATCATTACCATGTTGGTGAGCAATATTAGCCATACGCGCAGCATTTGGTGAGTTAGGTAACACAGCTACAGTGATATTAGGTGAAAGCCTAATAACTTGCTCTTCATTATGCTGACGATAACCAAAATCATCAATAACAAGTGCAAGCTTAGCCGCCCAAACACAATGTGTATTTAGCGCAAAGACAATTATAATAAAAATAGTTATAAAACAACGCACTATTTTAACCATCCACTTGGATCAAGCGCCTTACCATCACGGCGAATTTCAAAATATAACGCTGGGGTGCGTTGACCGCCACTGGATCCTACCAGCGCTATAGCTTGCCCATGGAGGATCCTATCGCCCACCTCAACTAACATGCGTTGATTATAACCATATAAACTCATATCACCTTTACCATGCTCAAGTGCTACAACAAAACCATAACCTTGTAGCCAACTGGCTAAAATAACTCGACCATCAGCAATGGCTTTAACTTGAGTACCATCTTTAGCATTAATCACCATTCCTTTCCAATACAATTCCCCTTGTAGCCGCTCACCAAACCTATGCGCAACACTACCGCTAACTGGCCAATTAAATTGGTGTTGAGGTTTTCCTATACCACTCACACGCGCCATTAAAGCTTGCTCGTCAGGATTCGGGATGTAACTTTTATTTTTTTGTTTTTCTTCAATATTTTTTGCTTGTTTTATTTCTTCTTCTGCTATGCGCTTGCTTTCTTGCTTTGCTTGGGCAATTTTAGCTTGTAACTTAGCTTCATTATTACGCAAATCCATTAATTTTTGTTGATTAACTTGCATCGCTGAATCAAGATCGGTTATCGTGCTTTGTCGATTTTCGCGATTTTTTTCAAGTTCTGCTTGTTGCTCTTTCTGCTTGCTTTGTAATGTTTTATGCGAAGATTGTTTTTTTTCTAATTGCGCACGCTTTTCAGTCAATTTAGCTTGCGTATCTTCAAGAGCTTGGATTTGCTGTTGCCTTGCTTCATTAATATAAGCATAGTAAGTCATTATACGATTATTACGCTCACTTTTCTCGCCAGAAAAAATCAGTTCTAACCCTGTCATATTACCTAGTTTAAAAGCACTCTCAAGTTGTTTGGCTAATACGCTCCGTTGCTGTTTTTGTTTTATCGTTAATTGCTCAATTTGCTTAACTAAACTATTAATCTCTTGATTGAGCTTTCTCAGTGATAAATCATTTTTTTCAACAGAAGTTAATAGTTTAGCTATTTCGGTTTCTTGCTCTTTCAGTGCATTAACAAGCTTTGACCGTTCTTTTTTTTGCTGGGCTAAACGCTTTTCTTGCTCCTCGATAGAGTGGCGTAAAGATTGCAGTTGCTTATTATCGTCCGCATACAAATAATGAATTTGTAACATTCCAACAATAACAATAATAACAAATTTTTGATAAATAGACATGAAATTGTCTTTATGATTTATAACCAAGCAATAAAAATGGTGTCACTATACCGATAAATAGACAAAGATGCAAAACGAAAACAACCTATCAAATTATTATCTTTTTTATATGAAGTGTTTATCGGTGATTAACCGTATTGCAACCTTAGTTATTTTAAAAATAAGCGTAATTGCTTAAAAATAGCTAAAAAGTCATTGATTTTATTTGAGTTTTTGTTTTGTTTTTTATGAAAATTAACTGTTTTACGTCATTTTTTAACTATTTTTTGCTGTTTTGGAATAGTTTTTTTGCAATAGTTTTGTTTGGGGGGGCTGCCGTTTGCAAATAAAATTAACGATTGATGATAACGTTCGAGTAGGAGAGGGCGAAATTTAACGGTTGCGTATGGTTGTAGAATATAGCTTATGGCTATCCGGCTCTGTTGCTGAGTTTTAAGACAACGGCACTGAATTGTTTCTGAAAAAACTGCATCTTGTTCAGTCGATAGCACATTCTAACGCCGAATAAGGCGTAGCGTTAGCCTTTGGGGTAAAAGTATTGATTTTTATAGAAATAAAAAAACCAATAAAATCAATTATTTTTCTGAAGTTTTTTTAAGATTTAAAATGCCTTGTTTTGAGGGCATTTTAGTATTTTTAGAACTAAGCCCCCTCTTTATTGTTTACGTATAAATTGTTTGCGTGTAAAGAGGGAATGCTATTGTGTTTATTTGTTTTCTAAAATCCTACTGACCTTGATCAGATAATTACGTGATTCTTGAGAAACATGAGAGGTGACTAATTTTTGATAAACTTGTTGTGGTGTCATTGAGTTTATAATACGGATAGCTTTGTTGCGATCTTTATCAAAAGTAGACAATACACTACCAGCCCCACCGTTATAGGATGTAATCATGGCATATCGCAATGATGTTGGGTTATTAATTCCTGCTAGATATTTGGTTTTTAGCAAGGATAAATAGGCCGTTCCCATGTCAACGTTATTACGAGGATCGAGTAAGAATTTTCGACTTGGCTCTCCTGATTTGCCACGTAATTTAAAAATATCACGACCAGCGGTATGTTGTTGTACTTGCATGAGTCCTAGTGCATCAGTGCGGCTAACAGCATATGGGTTAAATGCTGATTCAACTTCCATAATTGCTAGAATCAAACGTTCATCAATCAAATGGCGATTAGACGCTTCAGAGACAAGTGGTAAAAATTTTCGTGCTCGTTGATTGATGTGGTTAGGAACCAGTTTAATTTCAACATAAGTAATTTGATGTGAGCCTGATTTGCGCTGTTTCAAATTATTCGCTAATACATAATCAGCAAAGCTGTTGGCTCTACCACTCCAACGGATAGGTTGGTGCTCTTGATCTAATACCTGATTGTATAAAAATGGATCTTGGGATAAATCTCGGCTAATTTTATCACGACGAATAATATCGACGGGCTCTGACATCAGTAATGTTGAAACTATCGCTTCTTTCAAATTACTTATTGGTGAATCAGACAGCGTTTCGATTGTGATCACCCCCGAAACAAAGTTAATATGAACACGTGTTTGCAGATTATCTTCATATTGAACATAGTCTTTAGGACCTGCAATAAGGACTTCTTTTGGCCCCCAGATTTGTTCAATGTTATTGGCATACTGGCTAATTAAAATATTGAAAGCATTAGTATCTTTAGCGTAATAATCGTTATTATTCGATTTTTTGCTCGGGCAACCAGTTAAAAGGCTTGTGATAATAAATAACGCAATGATTTTTTTGTTTTTTTTCATTTTGCATCTCAATTTTGGGGTTTATATCCATCAATCAGAATCTCTCTACCTTCAAATAGAAACTTGACCATTTCTGCTTCAATTTTTTTTCGGTGTTCAGAATTCATCATATTGAGTTTATGTTCGTTAATTAGCATAGTTTGTTTTTTAAGCCATTCTTGCCATGCTTGTTTGGATATTTCATTAAAAATACGTTTGCCAAGCTCTCCTGGGTATAGTTGGAAATCTAAACCTTCTGCTTTCTTTTTTAAATAATGGCAATAAATAACACGACTCATTTTTATCTCTTTTAAGTACAATTAGCAAACGATGGCTGATTATACCTGAAAATAATTGTAGATAAGAAGAAAATAATTGTAGAAGTTTTAAATTAAAATCGTCATTAAATGAATATTAATATAAAATAAATGAATAATTATTTACTTTACACCGCGATTAATTCACTTAAAATGACATAAACTACTTTAATAACAATAAATGAGGATTCAATCATGCAGCCAAAAATCACCCGTGAACTATTCGATAAAGTTATTTTACCTGTTTATGCACCAGCAAATTTTATCCCTGTAAAAGGTTTCGGTAGTCGCGTTTGGGATCAGCATGGTGCAGAATATATTGATTTTGCGGGGGGGATAGCTGTAAATGCGCTGGGGCATTGTCATCCAAGACTAGTCAAAGCGCTACAAGCGCAAAGTGAAAAACTATGGCATGTGAGTAATGTTTTTACTAATGAGCCCTCGTTAAAGTTGGCGCAAAAACTGATTGATAACACATTTGCTGATCGTGTTTTTTTTGCAAATTCAGGCGCAGAAGCTAATGAAGCGGCGTTTAAATTAGCGCGTTATTACGCAATACAAAAATACAATCCTTATAAAACTAAGATTATTGCCTTTTATCAATCATTTCATGGACGTACATTTTTTACTGTGTCGGTTGGCGGGCAAGCTAAATATTCTGATGGCTTTGGTCCAAAACCTGCTGATATTATTCATGTGCCTTTTAATGATTTGGATGCTGTTAAGGCTGTAATGGATGACCATACTTGTGCTGTTGTTTTAGAGCCCGTACAAGGTGAAGGCGGTTTAGCCTCAGCAACACCTGAATTTTTACAAGGGGTACGTAAGCTGTGTGATGAATATCAAGCGCTACTTGTATTTGATGAGGTCCAATGTGGCATGGGGAGAACAGGGCGTTTATATACTTACCAGCAATATGATGTAAAACCTGATATTTTAACCTCTGCTAAGGCATTAGGTGGTGGGTTCCCAATTAGTGCTATGTTAACAACGAATGAAATTGCTTCTGTTATGCATCCTGGCGTACATGGCACAACTTATGGCGGTAACCCTTTGGCCTGCGCTGTGGCCTGTGAAGCATTTGATATTATCAATTCTCCTGAAGTACTTGAAGGCGTGCAAATTCGACGAGCTTTATTTATTAAAGAACTTGAGCTAATCAATGATAAATTCAAATTGTTCCGAGAATATCGAGGTAAAGGCTTATTATTAGGTGTTGAGTTACAACCTGAATTTCATAATAAAGCCCGTGATTTGTTAAATGTTGCGGCCGAGTTTAAAGTGATGATTTTAAATGCAGGCTCAAATGTGTTACGTTTTACCCCATCGCTGATTATATCCGAAGATGAGATAAAAGAAGGGATGGCACGTTTGACAAAAGCAGTCGAAAAAGTTGTCAATGCTTGAGTTTTTCTATACAGTAACGGCATTTTAATCAATTAAGTGCCGTTGTGCGCTTAAAGGTATTTTTTTATGACAACAATTCGACCATTAAATTACGCAAAAACTCATTTTATTTTAAGCGCGCCTGATATTTCTCATTTACCAAGTGATAGTGGTGTTGAGGTGGCATTTGCTGGCAGATCTAATGCGGGTAAATCCAGTGCACTCAACACATTAACCAATCAAAAAACGCTAGCCAGAACAAGTAAAACACCGGGAAGAACTCAGTTAATTAATCTTTTTGAGGTTGAAGAAAATTGCCGTTTAGTTGATTTGCCAGGTTATGGTTATGCACAAGTTCCCGAAGCCATAAAACGTAAATGGCAAAAATCTTTAGGGGAATATCTACAAAAACGTGAAAGCCTGAAAGGGTTAGTTGTTCTAATGGATATAAGGCATCCGTTAAAAGATTTAGACCAACAGATGATTCAATGGGCGGTTTCAGTTAATATTTCTGTCATGTTATTACTTACTAAGGCCGATAAACTTGCTTCTGGAGCACAAAAAAAACAAGTTAACATGGTTAAAGAAGCCATTTTGCCTTTTCAAGGGGATATTATCGTTGCGCCGTTTTCCTCGCCTAAGCGCATGGGATTAGAGCCTTTAAAACAAAAATTAGATGAATGGTTTAGCCAACAGTAAAGGTAACAATTTAATGGATAATACCCCTTTTTCATATTACTCGTTATCGCCTGATCTAATTGTTGATAGTTTGGAGTCTATCGGGATTCGTCTTGATTCAGGCCTTACCGCCTTAAATAGTTATGAAAATCGAGTTTATCAATTTCATGATGAAGATCACACCCGTTATGTTGTTAAATTTTATCGGCCTCATCGCTGGAATCGAGCTCAGATTCTTGAAGAACATCAGTTTACCCAGCAGTTATTCGATGCGGAAATTCCTGTTATTACGCCATTAACATTTAATAATACGACGCTACATGAATACCACGGTTACCTGTTTTCCCTATTTCCAAGCATGGGTGGGCGGCAATATGAAATGGATAATATTGAACAGATGGAGTCTGTTGCTATGTTACTCGGGCGTATTCATCAAATAGGCGCAAAACAATCTTTTTCATACCGCCCAACTATCGGAGTAGAGGAATATCTTTATCATCCACAAGAGGTTTTGTTATCTTGTCGTTTTATTCCCAATAAAGTTCAATCCGATCTTAAAATAATCTTAGCGCAATTAATTAAAGCTGTTGAACAATATTGGCACAATGATTGGCAACCTATTCGTTTACATGCTGATTGCCATGCTGGCAATATTTTATGGCGTAATAATGCGATGTTTGTTGATTTTGATGATTCACGCAATGGGCCTGCAATCCAAGATCTGTGGATGTTACTACATGGTGATCATAAACAGCAACGTCTGCAATTAGATATGCTAATTGAAATGTATCAAGAGTTTTATCCTTTTGATAACCATCAATTAAAACTTATTGAGCCTTTGAGAGCAATGAGAATGATTCACCATTTAGCATGGGTTATAGCGCGTTGGCAAGATCCTGCTTTCCCAATAGCCTTTCCATGGTTCACTGATGATGATTTTTGGCACCAACAATTAACTGAATTTAAAAAGCAAATTACTTCTATCAAATCACCACCACTACAATTAGCGTCAATGATATAAGGCTAAAAAATCAAATAAAATAATTGGTTGATATTATGAATAACTTAAGTCACTACAATCTATTACCTTATAGTGAAAGGGATTGCAATAACTGTTCAAAATTAGGTTGCTGCAAAATCAACCACTCTTTTTTTTGTTTAGAAAGCTGTTTTATTCGATACTCAATTTTTAGCGCTGTGGATTTATCACCTACGCTAATTTGATAAACAATGCTAAAATCTTGATGCGCTTTTAAATATTTAGAACCTTTGCCATTTTTATGTTGCTCAAAACGCCTTGTAATATCTGTCGTAATGCCAGTATAAAGTGATTGTTTTGCTGTTCTAATAATGTATAAAAACCATTGGGAAGCGTTATTAGCCATAGATGTCAGCAATATAAATAAACAATTTCACCATAATATCATTTTTTATTAAGTAACAAATATGTATTATTCTAAATCGTTGTTATTAATCTATGTCGCTGAGTCCCCATTACTGTTCCATTTACTTTAACGCGGATAATGTTTAAGATAAGCTAAATTTTTTGATGTATTTTGGGATAATAAATTTGAATAACTTTGCAAAAATTATTGAGGTTCAACGCGGCAATTTAAAATTTGCTTACGTGCAAAATGACGAAATCAATTATTTAGAGCTTTTTGACCAATTTTTGGCAGAAGAAGGACATCATGAGTTATTGGATCCAAGCGATAAAATTGAACGATATACTTATCTAATCAATCATAAGCAAGACAAATTTATTTTTAAAATTGATGGTGGCGTTGAGCATCGTTTAGAGCGTCGTTTGATAGCCAAAATTACAGGTGATTTTTATTTCAATTTAATTCGTAAACTCGCCAAAATATCGCTTGATAAATGTGATATTGCTTATGAACTTTATTTGGTTGCTTTCGACCAAAAAACAAAGCGTCATTATATGATTTTCAATTTTATTGAGGGACGATCTTTAAAATGGGAAGAAATGAAAGAGTATGGCGAACAAATAAAAAACTGTATAGAAAAACTGCACAGTTATAATCTGGTCTCTAATGATGTGCATGGTGGCAATTTTATCTTAACACCTGATGGAAAAATCAAAGCCATTGATTTAACTAACTCAGGTTTTATTTGGTTAACTAAAGCCAATGACGCAATTGAATTAAAAGAACGGTTTAATATCATAATTAAGGTGCCTTTTTGGGCTATGACGATTAAAAAGTTTACTCATGGTTTTAAACGATTATCCCGTAAAATCCGTGGTAAAGAAGATTAATCATCTAATCATTGTGAGCAATTTTGTCACTTATAAAGATACTTAATCAATAACCTTTTCTTCAGCCTTAATTAAATTTGTATTCACTATTGATAAATACTAGTAAATTAGGATGCAAAAAGCTAGAATTGATGAGCTTATTCAAAAAAGGATGGGATATGAAAAAGTTAATTGGTTATTTGGCTGTTTTAACTATTCTAACAAGTTGCACATCGCAAAAAATGTTGTCAATTTATCAGACTAGCGGTGTTGAAATTGCTCAAAATTCGTCAGGCGCTGATATATTAAATAAGTACAATACATCACGACCAATTACCGCCCTCCACTCCTCTTTATCTTTATGTATTGCGCAAGAACTTGATAATGGTCCAGTGGTATTAGCAAGTGAAAACTATTCTGGATCACTTTGGTGGCCTTATTACAATGTGCCGAGCCAGCAAGCAATCACAGTTAGCGGAGGTGACACAATTAAATTAGTTGAAGGTAATCATGTCGTGGCTAATGCTGTAACTGACTATCTTTACCATACTAAATATTTTATCAGTTATATCCTAACGGCAACTCGTCATCAAAATAACATCCATTATCTATTTAGCAATATTAAACAAGCTCACCAATATACAGGTTCAGTTGTAAATGATGGATTTGAAAATGTGAAAACGCTTGAAAGTGCTCACCCGAATCTGGTTATTGATGCACTTAATAAAGAGGCTGATAAAATTCAAGAATGTTTATTGCGCTAATAATACGTTATTTTTAATTGCTATTTTTAAAAAGTTTTAGGTAAATATGCGTTTAAGTCTATTTTAGCGTTCTACTGTTTAAAACTATTAACTTCAATCTTAATCCTACTTAATTACTCAACAACTCCAAAGCAGAAAAAGCTATGTATACTTATATTATTAGTGCTAGATGCGCGATTATCCAAATAAAATGAATAGTCTATTAGTATTTATCAGAATTTTTAAAGGATCTTTGGATGCAAAAGCTAAAAATATCACTTTAAAAATATAAGCAAGTATTGTGACTGCTCATAAAGTATCGGTAAAATATATATTATTCAATGCTTTTGAGCCAAATATTGCTAAATTAGTAACTGAAAGCATAAATAACGCAGTAAAATAAGCAAATTATTTAGTCTGTTAAATTGCATTAGTAATAATCTGTCAATTAACTAATGTTATTAGCAGATTTTGTAATGAATATCAATTCAAACCATTGTGGTGGAAAGAGATATTGAATTTCAATGAAATACCTTTTAATCAAGTAACACTTAAATTTAAGCTTATTAGCTTCTTTTGCTAGTTTTCACTTTATTTCTAGCTGATAAAATATTTATATGCGTTGTATTGTTAATATTTACAATGTTTGCGCTCTCGAGTTGAAAGCGCTACTAAATTTATCTCTTCACCAAATAAAATCGAAATCATTAATAACGGTGATAATCTTTTAGAAGAAAGCTCACAACGTATATTTCAAAAAAGTTATTTAGCGAAAGGAGATAATTGTAAGATTGGTTTTATAGTGTTAGCAAACATTGATGCGTTTAATGAGCATATTCAATTGTGCGATTCAACTAATTAAGAAAACCTATTGCAGCGTATCATTGCTCATGATAATTGTGTGGGTTTAATTTTACTTGATGTTTTTATTCTAAAACTTACAGGGTTAGAGTTATTAAAATATATTTGTATCAGTTATCTAAAAACAGATATCATTGTGGTAACTGTCGCCTGTAAAAATATTTACTTTTGGATGTCTACAGGTTGCTTTGAGTCGATATCAAAAACGTGTATATTTGTTATCTTCATCCAAAATATTTAATCACAATCAAATAGCAAGTGGGCTTATTATAACTTATAACTATTGTGAGAATCTATTTTTGACTACTATAAATGGAATGCTAAATATAAAGAACCATTTTAATTATAGAGCATGATCGAAATAAAAATACGCGGGTAAATAAGTTGTTTTACATCGTTATTTCGTCTAATGATAAGCTAAAGCTTGGCACAAAAACATCTAAAAAGTAGTCCATTTCAGGGCTATTACGTTCAGATAAAGTCTCTTTTAAACGTTGCTCTGCTAATTTAAATTCATTATTACCCGCACTTAATTCCTCAATTGTTTTCAGATAAGCACATAATGCGTCAGCTTGTTTTACAATGTTTTTTTCTGCTTCGCTATAAAAATCATCATCAATTAATGTCTTAAAATCATCTTGTAACTCTTCAGGAAGCATATTAAGAAGTTTGTGTTGTGCTATTTTCTCAATTTTTTTATATTCAACAGTAATTTGCGGATTATAATATTTTGTGGGCGTCGGTAAATCGCCAGTTATTACTTCTGAAACATCATGATACATTGCTAATAATGCGATGCGTTCAGGGTTTACATCGCCATTAAATTTCTTATTTTTAATTACAGCTAAAGCATGTGCAACAAAAGCAACTTGTAAGCTATGCTCTGATACATTTTCGGTTCTTACATTACGCATTAAAGGCCAACGGTTAATTAGTTTTAGGCGTGATAAATGGGCAAAAAAATGGCTATTTTTCATATTAGTATCTCTTTAAATATAAAATAAAAACGCTCCTATTTTTAATAGGAGCGTTTATGAAACATAACTATTTATGATTTTACGCTAAAACAAGCTGTTGAGTGCCTAACACAAGTGGCACCGTTTGCTCTTCTGTAAATGTTACATATTCCCAAGCATCTTGTTTCGCCAATAATGCTTGTAATAATTGATTATTCAATGCATGACCTGATTTATAACAAACTACTTCACCAATCATATTATGACCACTCATATATAAATCGCCAATAGTATCAAGCATTTTGTGACGAACAAATTCATCATCAAAACGTAAACCATCGTCATTGAGTACTTTGTAATCATCTACCACAATTGCACAGTCTAAGCTACCACCTAAGCATAAACCTTTAGATTGTAATGCTTCAATATCACGCATAAACCCAAAAGTTCTAGCTCGGCTGATTTGGCGAATAAAAGACTCAGATGAAAAATCCAGCTGATAACGTTGTGAACTGTTATCAATAGCAGGATGATGAAAATCAATGGTAAAATCTAATCTAAACCCATTATAAGGTCTTATTTCGGCCCATTTATCACCATTTTCAACTCGAATAGTTTCCTTTACACACAAAAACTTTTTCAAGGCATTTTGTTCAGCAATACCTGCATCAAGCAATAAATAAACAAAAGGGCTTGCACTACCGTCCATAATTGGAATTTCGGGAGCATTAACTTCAATAATGAGATTATCAATACCCAGCCCAGCTAAAGCAGCATTGATATGCTCAACTGTTGAAATGCGAACATTATCTTCGTTTACTAAACAGGTACAAAGCATGGTATCTCGCACTGATTTTGCATCCACTGGAAAATCAACATATGGATTCAAATCAGTACGACGATAAATGATACCTGTATTTTCAGGCGCAGGACGTAATGTCAAAGTAACTTTCTTACCAGTATGTAAACCAACACCAGTTGCTTGAATAGTCTTTTTTAATGTTCTTTGTTTCACTTTGCACCTACTTTGTTATGTGTTCCTATCGATTTTGACAATAAAAAATCAAATAAGTTCATTTTAATTCGCTTGCTTACGGATAAAAGCAGGAATATCTAAAATCTCACGATTATCAAGTGGAGAAGCTGTTGGTTCATTAGCAACCTTAGCTAATTTCTCTTCTTGTTGTCCTAATGTATTGCTGTGGCCAAACAAATCGTTGTGTGACACGGGTGGTTTAACTATTTTAGCTTCTGGTCGTTTATCCATACCAATACCCGTTGCAACTACTGTTACTCGAATCTCATCAGACATATCTGGATCAAACGTTGTACCAACAACGACTGTTGCATTGTCAGAAGCGAACGCTTTAACTGTGCTACCTACTGTTTCAAACTCTTCTAAACCAATATCTAACCCTGCAGTTACATTTACTAATACACCACGAGCACCCGATAAATCAATATCTTCAAGTAATGGACTAGAAATTGCCATTTCTGCTGCCTCTTCGGCTCGGTTATCGCCACTTGCTCTACCAGAGCCCATCATGGCATATCCCATTTCAGACATCACTGTTCTTACATCAGCAAAGTCAACATTGATAAGACCCGGTTTAGTGATAAGTTCAGCAATACCTTGTACTGCACCTTTTAAAACGCCATTAGCTGCCGCAAAAGCATCAAGCAATTTAACTCCACGACCTAATACTTTTAATAATTTGTCATTTGGAATGGTGATCAGTGAATCGACATGTTTTGCTAATTCAGAAATACCCTGTTCAGCAAAAGCCATACGTTTTTTACCTTCAAAGCTAAAAGGTTTAGTAACAACTGCAACCGTTAAAATACCTAATTCTTTTGCTATCTCTGCAACGACTGGAGCAGCCCCTGTTCCTGTGCCTCCGCCCATTCCTGCTGCGATAAAAACCATGTCAGCACCTTCAATTGCACTGCGGATGACCTCGCGATCTTCCTCAGCAGAATTTCTACCAACTTCTGGGTTAGCGCCAGCACCAAGCCCTTTAGTAACATTAGTCCCAATCTGGATAGTTTGACCTACCTTAATTCTTTTTAATGCTTGCGCATCTGTATTTGCCGCAAAAAACTCAACACCTTCAATATGCTCTGCAATCATGTGCTCGACAGCATTACCACCGCCACCACCGACACCAATAACTTTAATGACTGCTGCTGGCTCAGCATCTGCAACCATAGGCTCAAACATAACTTATCTCCAAATTTACGATCTGCGGACATTGTACAGATAATCGTCTACAATGTCCACGAAGTTCTTGAAATATACTAGCTAAAATTCTTTTTTAAACCATCCGGTCAATCGTTTAGCTATCCCTTTTAATGATGATTTATTGCTATCTTTAGCATCATCATTTAATAAATCTTGTTTTCCATAATGTAATAACCCTATAGTTGTTGAACAATAAGGTTTTTGAACATAATCGGTTAATCCTGATATGTTTAATGGCTGACCAATACGTACTTGGTTTTTAAATACTTTTTCAGCGCATTCTACCATTCCTTTTATTTGAGATGCGCCACCAGTTAAAACAATACCTGCTGCTAATTGATATTTAATATTTTGTTTCTTAAGTTCTTCTTGTAATACAAGTAACTCTTTTTGTACCAATGCAAGAAGTTCTGAATAGCGTGGTTCAATTACATCGGTAAGCGTCTGTCGTTGCAATGAACGAGACGGCCTTCCTCCTACACTTGGCACATCAATAACCTCATCTTTACCCACTAACGAACCTACAGCACACCCATAACGAATCTTAATGTTTTCTGCATCCATAGGTGGTGCACCAAACGCATATGCAATATCGCTGGTAACAACATTGCCGGCATAAGGGATTACAACAGAATGACGTAATGCACCGTCAGTATAGACTGTCACATCCATTGTACCGCCACCGATGTCTATTACGCAAACACCTAATTCTTTTTCATCATCAGTTAAAACTGCATAGCTGGAAGCTAATCCAGAAAAAATAAGCTGATCTACTTTTAATCCGCAACGTTCAACTGCTTTCACAATATTTCTAGCCATATCATTATGACAAGTAATTAAGTGAACTTTGGCTTTCATCCTTACTCCAGATAAACCAACGGGATTTTTAATACCTTCTTGTAAATCAATAGAATATTCTTGTGCAATGACGTGTAAAATACGGTGTTCATCTAAAATTCTGACTGATTTTGCTGTATGAACAACATTATCTACGTCCTCTGCTGTGACTTCTTCGTCGGCTATTGGCACCATTCCTATTTCATTTTGGCACCGGATATGTTTACCAGAAAGGCTTAAATATACTGAGGATATTTGGCAATCTGCCATTAGTTCAGCTTGATCAACCGCTCGCTGGATTGATTTCACTACAGACTCAAGATCGTTTACACCACCTTTATCAACACCTTTTGATGGGCAGTGCCCCACGCCAATGATATTGACAATACCATCAGGAAGAACTTCACCAACAAGAGCAAGCACTTTGGATGTGCCAACCTCTAATCCAACGACCAATTTTTTTTCTGTTGCTTTCATACTTCAGCCTTAATTTATTCCTTACAGCATTATTTTTTCTCTTTGTACTGAAATACCATTTTCGTAACGTAAATCAGCTACCGTTATTCTTTCATTTTCAGGCACTCTTGATTGAATTTCTGGAAATAATTTAATAAATTGTTGATATCGCTGTTCAATCTTTTCGCTACCTAACAATAATTTTATTTCTTGATTTTCAAGGCAAAAACCAGATATACATTGTTTTATCATTAATTGCCATGCATTACGTTCATCAGTTATAGCGACTTTAATATGTAATGCTAACTCATTATTAGCCAATTTTTTAGAAATATCTTCTAATTTCGAATAAATTTCTAACGCCGCTTTTGCTTTACCCTCAGGACCGTATAGCCTAGGTAACTGTAATTCGGCAATACGGTCAAGAGGTACACTAAATACATTGCCATTTTTATCAAGTAAAAATAGATCATTCCAATAAAGCACAGGTTTATATTCTTCTACATAAATAATTAGCCTATCAGGCCATTGTTTTCGCACACTGGTTTGTTTAACCCATGGAAATCGCATGATTTCTTGTTGAATATCATTAACATCTTGTCCTATATAGGTATTAGGCAACCCTAATCCTAAAATCGCATTTCGAAGATCGTCCTCAGTTGTATAGGTGTGTTCCCCACTTAACGTTAATTGTGATAATACCATTTGCTCGGGATCATCCATCCAATTCTTAAAGCTTTGAATCACCCAAATGCTAATAAAAATAATCATAATAAAGAACAAAAAACCTAAAAATTGTTCTGTATTACGAAAGATAAGCAACCGCCTTTTATTTTTTTCTTCTCTTCTATGCGCTGCTTGCCGAACTTGTTTCATAAAATAAGGCCAATTAGAGAATTGCCAAATTTAAGATTTTGGCTACAAGTTCGTTAAATGACCAACCATGTTGTTTTGCCGCCATAGGTACCAAGCTGTGATCTGTCATTCCTGGTGCAGTGTTTACCTCAAGTAGGAATGGTTTTTGATTAGCGTCAAACATGATATCAACTCTTCCCCAGCCCCTGCACCCAACTGCTTTATAAGCATCTAATGCTAATTTTTGGATTTCTTGCTCTTTGTCATTAGGTAAACCGCTTGGACAAAAATACTGGGTAGTGTCAGATAGATATTTGGCATCATAATCATAAAACTTGGTAGTAGGTTTTATGTGAATTGACGGTAAAACCTCTTCACCTACAATGGATACTGTAAATTCTGGACCAGCTAAAAATGACTCAACCATTACTGCACTATCATATTTAAAAGCGGCATCAATGGCTGATTTCAATTCAGATTCTTCATTAACACGAGCCATACCGACACTAGAACCCTCATGAATTGGTTTAACAAATAGCGGTAAACCAAGTTGTTTAACAATAGAGTCCGTATCAATTGATTGTGATTTTTCTACCATGATGTAATCAGCAACAGGTAAATTGAGCGATTTCCAAATCAATTTAGTTTTTAGCTTATCCATGGTTAATGCTGATGACAAAACATCACTGCCTGTATAAGGAATATTTTGATAAGTCAAAATTGCTTGAGCAATACCATCTTCACCTCCACGTCCATGAAGGATAACAAAAGCCTTTGTGTAACCCTCCGCTTTTAAATTAGTGATAGAGTGATATTTAGTATCAATAAGATGCGCATCAACACCATTTGCCAATAATCCTGCACATACAGCTTTACCTGACTTAAGCGATACTTCACGCTCAGAAGAGGTACCACCATATAATACAGCAACTTTATCAACCATTTTTATAAAGCCTCTTTTGAAGATAATTGAGTTTTAGCTAATTGGCGAGCAATACGACCAACACTACCTGCGCCTTGTGTAATTAATAAATCTCCACCTTGTAATACTTCTTGCATAATTTCAGGTAATAAAACTAAATCAGAGATATAAATTGGATCAACTTTACCTCGATTACGAATTGTTCGGCATAAAGAGCGGCTATCAGCCCCGGCAATGGGTTGCTCTCCAGCAGGATAGACATCTAACATCACAAGAGCATCAACTTGAGAAAGTACTTGCGCAAAATCATCAAATAAATCGCGAGTGCGCGTATATCGGTGTGGTTGAAATAACAACACAAGCCTTCGTTCAGGCCAACCATTTCTTGCCGCTTGGATTGTTGCATTAACCTCACTTGGATGATGCCCATAATCATCAACCATCATAATATCCCCACCATTGGCATGAGGAAAAACACCTAATAAATCAAAACGCCTACTGGTACCTGCAAATTTAGCTAATGCATTTATAATCGATTCATCATCAATGCCATCTTCAGTGGCAGCAATAATTGCAGCTACTGAGTTTAAGGCATTATGTTTACCTGGTGCATTTAACTCGATTTGTAAATCTGGCCGCTCTGGACGGCAAACAGTATAATAGCTTATGCCTTTTTCTTGGCGATAATCTTTAATAACGACATCAGCTTCTTCACCAAATCCATAAGTAATGACTTTTCGTCCTACAATCGGTAATAACTCACGATTAATCGGATCGTCATAACACATAATAGCTAAACCATAAAACGGCAGGTTTCGTAAAAACGAAACAAATGTTTGTTTAAGATTTTCAATACTGCCTTGGTAAGTATCCATATGGTCAGGTTCGATATTAGTTACAATAGATACCATTGGTTGCAAATGAAGAAATGAAGCATCACTTTCATCTGCCTCTGCAATAAAATAACGGCTACTACCTAGCTTGGCATGTACTCCTGCTGCCTTAACTAAACCACCATTAACAAAGGTTGGATCCAGTTTAGCTTCAGCATAAATAGTGGTAACCATTGCTGTTGTCGTGGTTTTACCATGCGTGCCAGCAATAGCGATGCCATATCGAAAACGCATCAATTCAGCTAACATTTCAGCGCGTTGAATGACTGGTATACGAGCTTCACGGGCAGCAACTACTTCAATGTTATCCTGCGAAATAGCCGAAGATATAACGACAACACTGGCGTTAATAACATTTTCAGCGGCATGACCAATAACGATCTTTGCTCCTAATATTTCTAGGTGTTGAGTCACAGCATTTTCAGCAATATCTGAACCGCTAATGTTGTATCCTTCATTAGCTAGAACCTCAGCAATTCCCCCCATGCCCGCGCCACCAATACCCACAAAGTGAATATGTTTTACTCGTTTCATTTCAGGAATAATTGCTCTTAACTCTGCTAATTCCCTTGTATTCACTATTGAACTCCTAATTATTTTTTCATTGCATAGTGCACAGCGTCATATCATCATTGAACATTTTTATATCTGTTATTTTTAGTTCAAACAATTTATTGACTCAAACATACGCCTAACTTGAAACTTTTTAACAGAATTATTACATAAATTCATATTATAATTTTATTATTTTATCACTGAATTAAGGGTTTGCGCCACTTTTTCAGTGGAATTTACAATAGATAAACTTTTAGCTTTAATCGCCATTTCAATTAGTTTGTCGCGATTCAGATTTAGTAATAGTTTTGATAAGGATTCAGCGCTAAAATCTGGTTGTTCTATGATGTTAGCTGCGCCTATATCTGCTAATGATTTTGCATTCCAAAATTGTTGGCGATCTTTATGCATAAACGGAACAAAAATAGCACCGATACCAACAATTTCAATTTCACTAACGGTTAATGCGCCACTCCGACAAATTACAAGATCTGCCCAATTATATGCCTCAGCAACATCAGAGATAAATTCAGTCACTTTGTTATTTTTCATATTACAATCTTGATAAGATTCAGTGACTGAATTTAACATTCCTTTACCAGTTTGGTGCCATATTACATATTTATCTGATAATTTTGTTATCGCTTGAGGCACTATATCATTAATAACTTTTGCGCCTTGGCTTCCCCCCATGACCAATATTCTAATTGGTCCATGGCGATCTTTGAATCTTTCTTCAGGTCTTGCAATAGTTAAAAGTTCACTACGCACAGGATTGCCAACAACTTCAGCATTAGGGAAAGCTGTTGGGAATGCTTGCAAAACTTTAGTTGCAATTTTAGCCAGCCACTTGTTGGTTAAACCCGCTATACCATTTTGTTCATGTAAAACAATAGGGATGCCAAGTGTTTTTGCTGCTATTCCTCCAGGACCTGAAACATATCCTCCCATTCCAAGAACTACATCGGGGCGATAGTTTTTTAAAATTTTCCGCGCCTGTAAAACAGCTTTTAAAATTTTATAAGGTGCTTTTAACAATGCGATAATACCTTTTCCGCGTAGCCCTGATATTTCGATAAAATCAATATCAATACCATTTTCAGGAACTAGGTGTGCTTCCATTCTATCGGCGGTGCCTAACCATCTTACTTGCCAGCCTTGCTTCATTAAATAATGCGCAACAGCAATACCGGGAAAAACATGCCCACCAGTTCCCCCTGCCATAACTAATAATTTTTTCATTATTTTATTAACCTTATTCTTGCTTGCGCTTGTTGTTGTCTAAATTCAAAATCTATCCTAAGTAATATTGCAACTGCAATACTCATCACAATAAGGCTTGAACCACCATAACTAATAAATGGTAATGTTAATCCTTTAGTTGGTAACATACCTGATGTAACACCAACATTAACAAATGTTTGGAATCCAAACCAGATACCTATTTCACAGGCTAAATAGCCTGAAAATAATGATCCATCATTAAGCGCACGATAACCAATTGCAAGTGCTTTAAATGTCAAAAAGAAAAGCAATGACAACAAAGCAACTACGCCTATATATCCATACTCTTCTGAAATGATTGAAAAAATAAAATCAGTATGGCATTCGGGTAAATAGCCTAATTTTAAGATAGAATTTCCCATACCTTGTCCAGTAATGCCGCCATTACCTATTGCCATTAATGAAGCAACTAATTGATAGCCTGAACCCGTTGCATCTTGCCAAGGGTCAAGAAAAGTTAATAACCGTGTTAAACGGTAAGACTCATATAAGATCAAACAAATCACTGTACCAACACCCGTTAGTAAAATAGCGATAAATTGCCACAATTGGGCTCCAGCAATAAATAAGATACCAATAGTCACCATAAATAAAACAATAACAGTACCTAGATCGGGTTGTTTAAGTAATAATACCGAGAGTATTGCCATAACAACCATGGGTTTAAAAAAGCCCCAAAAGCCACTTTGTACCTCGTCGGATTTACGTGATAAATAACCCGCTAAAAATAAAAATAGTGCTAATTTTGAAAGCTCGGCTGGTTGAAAATTGAATACACCTAAAGGTATCCAGCGAGACGCACCATTAATCGAAGAACCAATGCCTAGCACAACAATCAACATAATAATAGCAATAATTAGTAATATTGACCCAAACTGTTGCCAACGTTGCATTGGAATATATAATGTAATAAACATTAAAAATAACGATAATCCTAACTGAATAAGCTCTCGTTGTGTATAAAAGAACGGATTACTTTCATTAAATGACATTGAAGACGATGTCACCATGATCAAACCAAATATCATTAAACCAAGCACAGTCCAAAGTAATTGATTATCAAATGGTATATGTGGATTCACTTGTTTTTTTAGCCCAAAAAATGTCATTTTTCATTTCCTTGAGCATATTGTGCAGCAAGTTGTGCAAATCGCTTTCCGCGTTCAATATAATTTTTAAACTGATCTAAACTTGCACAAGCAGGGGAAAGTAAAACCACATCGTTGGGTTCCACTTTTTGAGCAATAATTTTTACAGATTCCGCCATGGTTTCGGTGATTGTTGTTATATTGGCAGCTAGTTTACCTAGTAAATAGCGATCTCGCCCAAAGCAGAAAACCTCCAGGTTTCTATTTTGTAAATAAGGAATAAGTGGCGAAAAATCAGCTGATTTTCCATCGCCACCTAGTAATAAAAATAATTTTCCTTTGCAAACAATACTGTTTAAAGCAGCTGCAGTGCTACCTACATTAGTTGCTTTAGAGTCATTAATCCATTTCACTCCATTTTTTTCCAGCACTAACTCAAAACGGTGAGGTAATCCATGGAATGATGCGATTGTTGCTATGCTTGATTTTCGTGGAATCTTTAATTTATCGGCTATTGCTAAAGCTGCCAGCGCATTAAGATAATTATGGCACCCAGTTAATTTCATGGTTTTTGTTGCTAATACGTCCTGCTCTTGTGCTATAAGATGCTCACAGTGTTGATCTAAATGATAATCGCCTTTAGTCACACCAAATGAAACACAATTACTTTGTTTATTTGTTGGAGTAGTTAGCTCATCATCATAATTAATCACACAATATTTAGCGTTATGGTAAATACGTTGCTTCGCCTCGACATATTGCATTAGACCAAAAGGATAGCGATCCATATGGTCTTGTGAAATATTTAAAATTGTTGCAACGGTAGCTTGTAAACTATAAGTTGTTTCTAGTTGAAAACTTGATAGTTCAAGAACATATACAGCGTAATCTTGGTTCAATAACGATAATGCAGGTTGTCCAATATTTCCCCCAAAAGCAACTTTAGTGCCTGTTGATGCAATGATTTCACCAACTAATGTTGTTACAGTTGTTTTACCATTTGCTCCAGTGATTGCCACGATCTGTTTATTATTTTGTTGATTTATTTCGCGACAAAATAGCTCTATATCCCCAATAATTTCAATTCCTTTTTTAGCTGCTAGTTGTAGTTCAGGTGTAGCTAAAGCAACGCCTGGGCTTGCAATTATTAAATCAGCATCTAGCAACCAATCAATATTTAATTCACCTAAATGATAAACAACGCGTTTGTCTAGTTGCTCTAAGCCTGATGGGGATAAACGAGTATCGATAACTTTAGGTATAACATTTTGAGCAAGAAAATAGTTAATACATGAAAGACCTGTGATACCTAAACCAACAATAACGACTTTTTTGCCTTGATAGCTAACCATAATTCAATCCTAGTATTGTTTATTAACGTAACTTCAAAGTTAATAAACCTATTACAACTAACATTAATGAAATTATCCAAAAACGTACAATAACACGCGGTTCTGGCCAACCTTTTAATTCATAGTGATGATGAATGGGTGCCATACGGAAAACTCTTTTACCACGTAATTTAAACGATCCAACTTGCAAAATAACAGAGAGCGTTTCGATAACAAAGATCCCTCCCATAATGAGTAATAAAAATTCTTGTCGTAATAACACAGCAATAATACCAAACACCCCGCCTAAAGCTAGAGAGCCAACGTCGCCCATAAAAACCATTGCAGGATATGTGTTAAACCATAAAAAACCAAGTCCCGCGCCAATAATTGCCATGCAGACAATCATCAATTCACCACTAAATTTAATATAAGGGATATTTAAATAGGCGGCAAAATTGACATTGCCAGTAGCCCAAGCGACAAGGGTAAAACCAGCTGCAACAAAAACAGTTGGCATAATGGCGAGTCCATCAAGTCCATCCGTTAAATTAACGGCATTACCTGCACCGACAATAACAACATAAGTTAACAAGATAAACCATAAACCCAATTGAGGCATCACCTCTTTAAAAAATGGCACAACAAGTACTGTTGCTGCGCTATCTTTTCCATAAACGTAAAGACCAAAAGCGACAATTAACGCAATGACTGATTGCCAAAAGTATTTCCATCTAGCAATAAGACCAGCACTATTTTTACGAATGACTTTTAAATAATCATCAGTAAAACCAATAATGCCATAGCCCATTAACACAAATAAGGTAATCCATATATAAGGATTACGAAGATCTGCCCATAACAACACCGATAATAAAATGGAGGCTAAAATAAGCGTTCCCCCCATAGTTGGCGTTCCTTTTTTACTTAAATGGGATTCAGGTCCATCATTACGAATCACCTGTCCTATCTGTAGTTTTTGCAACCAATCAATAACTTTTTGTCCCATAAATAATGAAATAGCTAGCGAGGTTAATAGACCTAAAATGGCTCTTACTGTTAAATAAGAGATAACATTAAAAAAGGTAAAATGTTTAACTAAATATTCTGATATCCACACAAACATAATTTTAATCCTGATTCATTTTCAGCTGTTCAATTTGAATTTTTTCAATAATTTCTTCCATTTTGGCACTACGCGATCCCTTAACCAGCATAGTTAAAGTTGGATATTGACGTAATAACATTAATAGATAATTTACTGCATCTTGTTTATTATTAAAATGGTGACCTACACCACTATATTGGCTAATAAATTGACTTAATTTGCCAACACTTACGACACAATCAAGTTTTTCATCATGAGCAAGTTCACCTATTTGCCGATGATATTTTTCTGCTTCGCATCCTAATTCCCCCATATCACCAACCACTAAAATTCGATACCCAGGCTGCTTTGCCAAAACTTTAACTGCCGCAGACATTGAACCAACATTGGCATTATAAGTATCATCCCAAATTAATTGGGTTTGATTTAGCTTGATTGGAAATAACCGGCCTTTTACTGGTTTTAAGGTGGCTAAACCTTGCTGAATCTGGTTGAACGTTGCGCCAACAGAGATCGCCAAAGCGGAGGCTGCAATCGCATTTGAAATATTATGTTGCCCAATTAGTGGTAACTTAATTTCACATTCGCTTTTAGGAGTATGTAACATAAAAGTAGTGTTTTGAGCATATGTAATATTGCTGGCATAAAAATCAGCTGATGGGTTAGCCAATGAGAAAGTCCAAATTGTTTTATTTATCAGTTGAGTAAACCATTTATCCGAATAACTATCTAAATTAATAATAGCGATGCCATCTTTGGGCAAGCCTTGAAAGATTTCACCCTTAGCTTTTGCTACACCTTCAAGCGAGCCAAATCCCTCAATATGAGCTTCAGCAATATTATTAATTAAAGCACTTTGTGGCTTAACAATATTTGTAGTATAAGCAATTTCGCCAATATGGTTAGCACCTAATTCTATTACAGCAAAATTGTCTTGGGGAGTTAATCGAAATAAGGTAAGTGGAACACCAATATCATTATTAAAATTCCCTTGAGTATAAAGTGTTTGGCCACAATTGCCTAAAATTGCAGCTGTCATCTCTTTAACAGAAGTTTTGCCAGAAGAACCTGTTAATGCGACAATTTTTGCTTGACTTTGTTGGCGAATAAATGAAGCAATTTTACCTAACGCTTGGCGTGTATCATCAACGACAATTTGCGGTATTAGACAATCGAGTTTACGATTGACAACCACAGCAATAGCACCATTTTGAATGGCTTGTTGGGCAAATTCATGCCCATCAAAACTATCACCTACTAAGGCGATAAACAATGATTTTTCAGTTAGTTTTCGTGAATCAGTGCAAATAGTATCAATCATAATACTTTCGTTTTGGATATGATAAAATTTACCATCCACAATTTTTTTTAATTGTTCGATTTTTAATGGGATCATGATTGACTTTCAACTCCTAAAAGTCTTTTGACTGTTTCTTGATCTGAGTAATGATATTTAGTTTTATCCACAATTTGATAATCTTCATGCCCTTTTCCAGCAATCAATATCACATCATTAATATTTGCTTGAGCAAGCGTTTGGGTTATCGCTTGTACTCTGTCAGTAACAACTTGTACATTTTTTTTACTTACTAAGCCTTGCTCAATGTCATGAATAATTTTCATCTCGTTTTCTGTTCGTGGATTGTCATTTGTCAGAACAATCTTATCGGCAAATTGTTCTGCTATTTTAGCCATTAAAGGCCTTTTACCCGTATCCCTATCTCCACCACAGCCAAAAATCACCCATAAAGAACCTTTACAATGTATTCGGCTTGCTTGTAAGGCTTTTTGTAATGCGTCTGGAGTATGCGCATAGTCAACAATAACCGTTGGACTATTTTTTACGTGTAACACCTCCATTCGCCCACAAATGGGGTTCAAAAAAGCGGCCATATTAACTACAGCAAAAAATGGAAAATTCAATGTTAAAAGTGTAGCTATCGCTAATAACAAATTAGAAACGTTAAACTCACCTAGTAGCCGACTATTAATAATGGCGTTCCCCCAACTTGACTCCATATAAATTTTGGCGCCTTTGTCGTGATAATCAATCATAGAAACGCCAACATAAGGTATATTTAATGCTTTCAATTGCCGTAATGATTTCGGTTGGCATGAGACAGCTGTCACTTGCGTAAGCTTTTCAATCCATCTTTTTCCATATTTATCATCATAATTAATAATTGATTTACCAGCGGTTAAAACTTGTTTTTCTTTTTCATCAGGACTAAATAGCGACCATTTTGCTTTGGCGTACTTCCCCATGGTTTTATGGTAATCGAGATGATCGCGACTTAGGTTGGTAAATACGGTGGCAGCACAATTTAGTCCTTTAACACGATCCATTGCAAGCCCATGAGAAGAAATCTCCATGGCTACAATTTTCACCTGTTTTTTTACAAAATTAGCTAATAATGTTTGTATATCTATTGCAGATGCCGTCGTATTGATAGATGGTTCAAGTTGATTATAAATGCCATTACCAATAGTCCCCATTATTGCTGTTTTCTCATTCAATAATGTTGTACATTGAGCAATAAGCTGGCTAACGGTTGTTTTTCCATTCGTTCCTGTCACACCAATAACGGATAATTTTTTTGAAGGGGTATGATAAAAATCATTAGCAATTAATGATAAACGTTGTGAAAGTTGAAAAACACTTATTTGTGGAATGACAGATTTATTGTTTTGCTTAAGATAATCAATTTTTAAGTCATTTGATTTTCTTTTTGTTTCGATCAAGACAACAGCAGCACCAGCAGCAATAGCTTGTGGAATAAATGTTCGACCGTCAACGGCATGCCCTTTGATAGCAACAAATACATCATTTTTTTTCACTTTACGACTATCAATACACAAATGATTAAGTGAAAAATTGTCTAATTTTAGATTTCGACTTCCACCTCCACCTAATAGCTCAAATAATGTATAAAAAGAACTTGTAGTCATTATTTTCCACCTATTAATAAATAATCATTTGGCCATCAATTTGGCGATCTGGTTTTACATTCATTGTTCTAAGAACACCTCCCATAATGCGACTAAAAACAGGGGCAGAGACTGAGCCACCATAATACTGACCAGCTTTAGGATTATCAATAACAACCACAAGAGAATATTTTGGCCCTGTTGCAGGGGCAATACCTGCTGTATAAGCCAGATATTGATTAACATACCGGCCACCAGATAATTTTTTTGCAGTTCCTGTTTTAACCGCAACACTGTAACCAGGGACGGATGCCTTCGTACCGCCACCAGTAACCGCTACAGCTTCCATTAATTGAACAACTGTTTTTGCATCTTTTTCAGAAACAACACGTTTGCCTTTAACAGGTTCGGTGGCCTTTAAAATTGTTACTGGTCGATAAATACCATAACTACCGATAGTCGCATAAGCCCTAGCTAACTGTAATGGTGTAACTCTTAGCCCATACCCAAACGCAAATGTAGCTCGTTCAATATCAGCCCATTTTCTTGTTCTATCCGCTGCAATTGAACCACTGACTTCGCCACCTAAACCTAATTCTGTTGGCTGGCCTAACCCAAAACGACTATAGAATTCTACAAGATCACCTTGCTGCATTTGTAAGGCAAGTTTACTTACGCCAACATTACTGGATTTTTCTAATATACCAGCCAAATTTAGTGATTTTTGATATGACACATCTTTAATTTCATAGCGATTGACATAAAATGGTCTTGTGTCAATAATCGTATTTAAATTGGCAATTTTCTTTTCTAAAGCAGCCATTACTACTAAAGGTTTAACAGTCGAGCCTGGTTCAAACGCATCTGTAACAGCCCTATTTCTCAATAAATTATAATCAAGCGATGAACGATTATTCGGGTTATAAGATGGGCTGGTTGCCATTGCTAAAATCTCGCCAGTGTGCACATCAACTAATACTGCTGTTCCACTGTCTGCTTTGTTAAATTCAACAGCTTGGCTAAGCTCGGTATATACCAACGATTGTAAACGCTCGTCTATGCTGAGTGTTAAGTCTGCAGCTGTTTCACTTTCTGTTCGTTCTAATTCTTCAATAACACGACCGACTCGATCTCGTCTTACAATTCTTTGCCCTGATTCACCAATTAACCACTTATTAAAGCTTTTTTCAATGCCTTCAGAACCCTTTTCAGCGCCATTTTCATCAATGTCTGTTAAACCAATTAGTTGAGCTATATTTTCTGCCGCAGGATAATAACGTTTGGATGTTTTGGCAAATGATATCCCTGGTAATTTTAGCTTTTTTAAATAATCAGATATAGTTGGTGTTACTTGTCTGGATAAATAAACAAATCGCATTGATGCATTACCTAGTTTTTGCTCTAGTGTCGACATTGGAATATTCAACGTTTTAGCTAGGCCTTGCCACCTGATATCATCTGCTTTAACTCCGCCTTTTTGTACAACGATTTTAGGATCTGCCCATATATCAAACATTGGCACACTTACAGCTAATGCTCGGCCATGGCGGTCAGTTATCATAGCTCTTGGCGCATCCATTTCTTGATGACGTATCGAGCGTTTATTACCTTCAGCAATGAGCTTGTCTGGCTCAATAATTTGTAATAATGCCATTCGAACAATAAGGCTAATAACCGCAAAAATAATAAGAGTACATACAATATAAAAACGGCTTGGAGTAAAAAATTGTTTTTTACTATTCAACTTATTTGTTTTTATTGCCTTTTTAGTTTTATCTTTTTTATGTTTAGTAACAGGCTTCATTATTTACTCTTTATCACAATAACTGTTTCATTTTGTGGTGTTACATAAGACATACCTAATTGAATCTTAGCTTTCTCTTCAATACGCTTGGGCTCTGCAAGTACATTTTCTTCAATAATTAGGTTCCGCCATTCACTTTCTAATACATCTTGTTCTAATAAAAGTTGCTCACGCTCAAATAGCTGTTTACGAACCTGTTGCGTTGTTATTAATACAGCACCAGCAGAGATAATAATCATTACAAGTAATAATAATGAAATTTTTTGATGGCCAAACAAATCGCCAATAATTAAGCCAAATAAGCTTTTATTTGGCTTTTTTTGAATATCTTTATCAATATAGATGTTATCTCGAAAAGCATCATTGAGTTGGTGGCTATTCATGTTTCCTTTCTGCTACCCTTAATATTGCGCTTCGAGAGCGCGGGTTATTATTAATTTCAATTGTATTCGGTTTAATTTTACCGAGTGATTTTAATCTAGCACCGCCATATTGTTTAATTTGTTGTTCTGTTAATGGTAATCGAGCGGGTAAATCTGGGCCTTTACTCTGTTTGCTAATAAATTGCTTTACAATTCTATCTTCTAAAGAATGAAAGCTAATAACCGCAAGCCTGCCATGATTGGCAAGAACCGACAAGCTGCTATTTAATGCTTGCTCAACTTCTTCTAACTCACTATTAATATAAATACGTATAGCTTGAAAACTGCGTGTAGCAGGATGCTTATTTTTATCTTTTTTGGGTGTCGCTTTTTCAATTAGCTTAGCCAATTCCAGAGTACGAGTAATGGGTGAAATCTTATTTTGCTCGACGATCGCATGTGCAATACGTTTGGCAAATTTTTCTTCACCAAATGTTTTTAACACCCATGCAATATCGTTTTCATCACTGTTTAGTAACCATTCACTTGCAGTTAAACCTTTTTGGTTATTCATTCGCATATCTAAAGGTCCATCACGCATAAAAGAGAATCCTCTTTCAGGATCATCAAGTTGTGGTGATGAAACACCAAGGTCTAACAAAATACCGTCAATTTTACCTAATAATGCTAACTGATTAATATACTCATATATATTTGAAAATTCACCACGAATAAAAGTAAATCTAGGATCAATTATTTCTAAAGCAGTTTCTTCAGCACGTTCATCACGATCGATAGCAATCAATCGTCCTTGTGCACCAAGTTGTTCAAGTATTAAGCGAGAGTGCCCACCTCGCCCAAATGTACCATCAACATAAATGCCATCTTTTTTTATATTTAATGCTTGTACAGCTTCGTTTAATAAAACCGTTGTATGTTGATAATCCATCAATCTTTTGCTCTTATTAAATAGTTAACATTTTCAAATTATCTGACAAGTTTTCAATATCTGTTGATAATGCAGTAATATCATCACGAATTTGTTGATACCAAATTGTCTCATCCCAGATCTCGAATTTATTCGATTGACCAACAAGCATTGTATTTTTTTCCAATTTTGCATAAGCCCGTAGTGTAGATGGCAATAAAATTCGCCCAGAATTATCCATCATGCATTCAGTTGCATAACCCAATAACAATCGTTTAATTCTACGTTCAGCTTCAACTATTGTTGATAATGTAGCAAGTTGCTGTTCGATCGTTTGCCATTCAGGCATTGAATAAAGCGTCAAACAAGGGTGGTATAAGCCAATGGTGCAAACCATGCTTTTAGATAAAGATTCACGGTAGCGAGTAGGAATAGCTAACCGCCCTTTATTATCTAAATTGATTGAAATTGCACCGCTAAACATAAAAGCACCATTATCTATAAATCTTAGCTAATTTTTAATTAATAAAATCAATAAGCTAATAAAGTACCTCTTTTTTACCACTTAACCCCACTTTTTACCACAAAAGTTCGCAAAATAATAGATATTTGATTAATTAATTTATACTAAAAAGGCATAGTGAAAAGATTTGCCGGAGATATAAACCGGCAAATAAAAACGAAGAAATTTTAAGATGCAGCCCAAAAAGCAGTGACATTAACTTTATCTTGTTGCAAGATAGCACGAATCGGCATTTGGTTAACATCATTACCTTTTTCAGCTTGTTCTAACACATGCATTTTGCTTTCTCCTACTAAATGCAAGTATATGTTTTTACTATTTAAAATAGTTGGCAGTGTTAATGTTATACGATCAAGTGGCGCGGTTAATGGTGTCATACCCACAACTTTTCGACCGGATTTCATATCTAAACCCGTTGCCAAATTAGCTGCACCAGGAAATAATGAAGCAGTGTGTCCATCTTCTCCCATGCCTAAAATTATTACATCAAATGGCATTGGAATTTTATCTAGCATCTTTTCAGTAATTTCTGCTCCATTAAATGGATTATCACAATTATTCTTCAAGCCAACAAAATTAGCCACTTTTGCATTGTTTTGTAATAAATGAGCTATTACAAGCTTTTCGTTACTGGCATCATCAGTATTATCCACCCATCTATCATCAACTAACGTAATAAAAACTCGGCTCCACTCCATATCTTGTTGGCTGAGTAAAGCAAAAAGTGGAATTGGTGTTTTACCCCCTGAAACAGCAATGGAAGCATGGCCTTTTTGTTCAATCGCCTGTTTTAACTTGTTGACTATATGTGAGGTTAAATCTTCAATCAATAACTGATTATTCTCATATTTATTTAACGTAAACATATTTTATTTTCCTTTATTAGAATTCGTGCCATGAATGCCCATCTTTAGTAATCAATGCAACTGATGCTACAGGTCCCCAAGTTCCGGCTTGGTAAGTTTTTGGCTGTTCATTGTCTAACTCCCACGCTCTAACAATTGAATCGACCCATTTCCATGCTGCCTCAACTTCATCACGATGAACAAATAATGCTTGGCGACCACGCATAACTTCAAGTAGTAAACGTTCATATGCATCAGCACTTTGTTGATGAAAGGTTTCGCTAAAACTTAAATCAAGCTTAGTGGTTTGCAAATTGTGAGTGCTATCTAAACCTGGTATTTTATTTAGAATCTCAATATCCATACCTTCATCAGGTTGTAGACGAATAGTCAATTTATTTTGCGGTAATTCTGGATAAGATTCACTAAAAAGGTTAAGCGGTAACGGTTTGAAATAGACAACAACTTCAGAACATTTACTTGGTAAGCGTTTGCCTGTGCGTAAATAAAAAGGAACACCTGCCCAACGCCAGTTATCAATGTCAACGCGAATGGCAACAAATGTCTCGGTATTGCTTTTTTGATTAGCGCCATCTTCTTCTAAATAACCTGGGACATTAACGCCATTAACAAAGCCTGCTGTATATTGACCCCGGACTACTTTTTCACGAATATTCGTTTTATCAATTGGTCTAAGCGCATTAAGGACGGCTATTTTTTCATTACGTAAACTATCATCTTCAAGATTTGCTGGTGGTGACATTGCAATCATAGTTAAGATTTGTAATAAATGATTTTGCACCATGTCGCGCATTTGCCCTGCTTTGTCAAAATACCCCCAGCGGCCTTCAATACCAACTTGTTCAGCCACAGTAATTTCGACATGATCAATAGAATTACGATCCCAAAATGACGCAAATACCGTATTTGCAAAGCGTAAAGCTAATAGGTTTAATACAGATTCCTTACCTAAGTAGTGATCAATACGGTAAACTTGCGATTCATTAAAGAATTTAGCCACTGAATCATTAATTTCGCAAGATGATTTTAGATCGGTTCCAAGCGGTTTTTCCATTACAATTCTATTTTGTAATTGGTTTAATCCCGCAGCAGCTAAGCCTTGGCAAATAGTACCAAAAGCCCCTGGATGCATTGCAAAATAAAAAATAGCAGGGTTGTTTGAATCAAGTTTATTTTTCAGTGTTTCAAATCCAGCGCAATCATTAACATCTAGTTTATGAAAATTTAATCGTTGGCTGAATCGTTGCCAAATACTATCGTCTAATGGCTCTGGCATAAATGAGGTTAGGGCATCTTTTGCTACCTCACAATAAGCAGCGTGATCCCAATCAGCACGTCCTACACCTAAAATCTTGGTTTGTTCAGGTAGTTTTCCATATTTTTCTAATTGGTATAAAGAAGGTAGTAATTTACGTCTTGTCAAATCCCCTTTAGCACCAAAAATAACTAAATCGCAAGCTGGGATATCAGACATGGTTCTCTCCTACGATGGTATAATGTAATCATTCTATTATGTTGGGTAGTCAGTGTACAGGATAAATCATAACAATAGGCATTAGCCTTTATTGACTCGAAAACAAAAAGGTCACCATCACGGTGACCCTTTGTTTAAAACAAGTAATTGGATAATTTTCCAATCAATAAATTATGCGCGTAAAAAATCCATATGGACTAATTTTGGTTTAAACGCATGACGTTGTACTGCTTGTACTTTTACTTTAGTTGCTTTTCCGTCAACTTCAATAGTCAATACTTCAGAATAAAATTCTGGTTTTTCTTGCATATTAAAAATTTGGTTGTGATCAAGTACAACAGCGATTGCAGGTTCAGTACCGCCATAAATAATGGCTGGGAATTTACCAGCGTGACGCAGGCGGCGGCTCGCACCCTTACCATGCTCTTTTCTAACTTCAGCTTTAAATGTAAACATATTTATTTCTCTTAATGATTTAAAATAAAACCAATTACAGGCGACCCAGTAGTTGGCTATCAAACTTGCACTTTAAATAAAGTGCTCAAGATTATAGAGTGTTATCCCAATAAACGCAATCAAATAATCATATTACAATCGAGCAAAACATTGATTGTGCTTATAGTGTATAATGTGAATTTTTAAATCAATTCTATTTTAAAACCATAAGTTGATTTTTTATTTGGTGATAATTTCAATGGCGTTGTAATGCAACCAGATTCGACACAAACCATAGATTTATATTCGTCATCACCAAAATCACTCATTGTTTTAGCTTTATTTGCCCATGGATTCCATGTTACTACATCACTTACATTAGTATTAGTTAATCGAACTGTTCGGGTGCTATTTGTGATAGTTATTTGGTCACTAGCATTAGTATAAATACGATCAACCTCTTGGTTAAAAGTCAATTGCCCTATTTTTGCAGGTTTATTTTCAACGGCTAATCGATCTTGATAGGTTTCACCTAGTCCTTTGACAACAACGTCTTCAATATTATTGATACCAAAATAAGTATGTAGTGCGCTAGTTACATCAAAATCACCCGAACAACTTAAAATAACTTCACAGGTGTTACCTAAATGAAGGTTTAGTGATACAGTGAAAGGTTTGTTGCAATAAGGCTCTGTCTGTTGATTATTAACGAGAGATAGAATAAGATCGACACCATGCTCATCTTCAGTGCAAGAGTCTAAATTCCATTCAACAATACGAGCAAAACCGTGAGACGGCGTTCCTGATTGACCGAACCAAGGCCAGCAAACAGGTACGCCACCGCGGATAGCCACACCTTTTTTAAAGTTTGTTTTGTTGCTCAACCAAATAACCGGAGTTTGCTCATTAATTGGTTGCCAAAATAACAAGTGTGCACCTTGTAATGTCACCGCTGCACAACAAGTTTTATGGTTAATAACCAAAGTAGGGAGTTCGCCATAAGTTAATTGCTTAACTGATGAGCTTAGCGAGACCCCTGATAAGCTATTTTCTAAAATATCTTTATAAATATTCATACTTACTCCTAAATAACAAATTTTAACAACAGTTAATACCGAAAATTATTAATAATTGTACGCTTTTTAAGTTAATAATAAAAATACAATAGATGCCAAAAGCTTTTTTTACTTTTTTGAAGTAAAATGCCACACTATAAAAAAATAGAACAACATACTGGTTATTTTTGTCGAAAATTTTCAGGAAAGACAGCGTTTATGTATAAAATTCCAATGAGTTTATATATTCATATGCCATGGTGCGTACAAAAATGTCCTTATTGTGATTTTAATTCGCATACGATAAAAAAATTCCCCAATTATGAAGCTTATATAGAACATTTGATTAAAGACTTACAACATGATGCTATTTTGTGCTCAAACCGCTTAATTCATTCGATCTTTATTGGTGGTGGCACCCCAAGTCTGTTTTCTGCTGAACTCATTGATAAATTATTATCAAATATAAATAAGATCATTCCCGTAGATAATGATGCTGAAATTACTATTGAAGCCAATCCAAATTCTATTGATATAGAAAGATTTAATGGTTATCAACAAGCTGGTATCAATCGAATATCCATTGGTGTACAAAGCTTTCAAGCCGATAAGCTTGTAAAATTAGGGAGAATACATAATCCCAAAGAAGCATTCACAGCAGGAAAATTAGCCCAAACATTAAATTTAAGAAGTTTTAATTTAGATTTAATGCATGGGTTACCAAGTCAATGTATTGATGATGCTATATATGACTTAAAACAAGCTATTGCTATTGATCCACCTCATTTATCTTGG
The DNA here is from genome assembly GCF_001690605.1 of Gilliamella sp. Nev6-6. Lineage (NCBI taxonomy): Bacteria > Pseudomonadati > Pseudomonadota > Gammaproteobacteria > Orbales > Orbaceae > Gilliamella > Gilliamella sp. Nev6-6. Next base: position 44,235 of record NZ_LZHP01000001.1, read on the forward strand.
TATCAATTAACCATTGAACCCAATACATTATTTAGTTCAAAACCGCCTGTTTTACCAGATGACGATAAACTTTGGGAAATTTACCAACAAGGTCATCAATTATTAACTAAACACGGTTACCAGCAATATGAAACCTCTGCTTATGCTAAAAAAGGTTTTCAATGCGAACATAATTTAAATTATTGGCGGTTTGGGGACTATTTGGGGATTGGCTGTGGCGCCCATGGTAAATTAACCCAATCTGATGGTAAAATTATTCGTACAGTAAAAACTCGCCATCCAAAAGGTTATTTAGAAGGGCGTTATTTGGATAAATATTATGAAGTTCCAAAACAAGAGTTACCTTTTGAGTTTTTTATGAATCGATTTCGGCTATTTGAGCCAGTGCCAAAATACGAATTTGAACAACGGACTTATTTATCATTACAGATAGTTGATAAACAAATAACAATGGCCATTGAAAAAGGCTATTTAATTGAAGACGAACAAAACTGGCAAATAACTGAACATGGAAAACTATTTCTAAACTCATTATTAGAGTTCTTTTTATAGCTAAATTAAATATTAATTTCTGACAAAGGCAACTAGAGCCTATCTTTACGATTATTTAACGTAATAGGTACCAACTATTTAAGCAATCATTTGCATAACTTTACAGACATTTTTAAAAAATAAAGGCATAATGTATACCGACAATGCATTTATTTCATTGTTTTCCTATTCCTTATGTTTTCCCAATAACTTTGTTATTGGGATTTTTTTTGCCTATACTTTGATAACTTCATTGCTTTTAATTATTTTTTAATAAAAGTTCGAGAAAGGAACTGCTTTAATTCAGGCAATGAAGATGTTCCTTCCATAGGACCTTTTTTAGATACAGCAAATGCACCGCTTGCATTTGCATATTGCAATGCTTTTTCGACTGAATAGCCTGCCAACATTAAACTAACAAACGTGGCACCAAAACAATCTCCTGCCCCTGTTGGGTCAACGGAGTTTACTGTGTACCCATCAACGTGTAACATTTGTAAATAACCTTGCTCGTCAAGCCCATAATAATTAGCGCCTTTACAACCGCCTTTTACCACAATGTGCTTAATCCCTTTTTTAAGCAACCTCATCATTATTTGTTGTTCACTTTCATCATTATTATTTGAAAAATAATTAACTTCGTTTTTACTGGGTAAAAATATATCGGTATATTCCATTATGTAATCAAAAGACTGCTCCATTTCTGGTATATCAAACATTTCTTTACGTAAGTTTGGATCGAATGAAATTGTCCCCCCTTTGTTTTTAATGATATCTAACGCTTTACGCATAGCATCAATCACACGAAAGGAATAAAGCGATGATCCCATTACATGCAAATGATTACAATCTTTTAATAAGCTTTCATTAACATGATTAAACGAAAGTAAACCACATGCACTATTTGGAATATTAAAAATAAAATCTCTTTCATTAGAATCTTTATAAGTGACAAAAGCACTACCAGTATTGGCTTTATGATGCATGGTGATACCGTCAATAATAACACCGTCATTTTTCAGCCGATTTATACACATCTTGCCAAATGCATCTTTACCAACACAACTAAAAAAGACAACTGAAAAACCTAATTTTGCAACTTGATCTGCAAATATTGCCGGAGCACCACTAACAAAAGGGCCAATAAACTCTCCTGTTTGATTGAAACGTTGATTTTGTTCCTTGGCTAAAAACTCAACCAGTAGCTCACCAATTGTGCAGATTTTGAAATGCATTATTATCTCTCCAGTATGTTTTGATAAGTCACACAATATTTATTTGAAATAAGTATCTCAAAATTGGCATCCAGAAGTTGCTGATGATACTCTGTTACAGCAGGTCTTGATAACACAACCATATCAAGATCAATGAGTTTTCCCAGATTATTATCATTATTATGAATCAGCCTTTGAGGTAAAATAGCGATATTGTGTGCGACTTTTTTTATTATTTGTTGATAAGTTTTAACCTGTTCTAAATTTTCAATAATTAATTGATTACCCATATTGATGGCACTTATTTCGAGAATAAAATGCGATACAGGAAATTGATTTAATATAAGATTGATCATCTTGTTATCCTGTAAAAGATTACCCTCAAGTAAAACGCCACCAATAAGAATGACTTCGGCATCCGTAAATTCTTTCGCTAATTTTGCATTACTAATATCATTCATAATCAGTATTAATGATTTTTTGCAGTGTAAAAACGGAATCAATTTTCTTATTAAATTACCATGGCTTAAAAACAACGTATCACCATCATTAATATAACTTAAGCAAGTTTTGACTAATTCAATATCATGGCTATCATTAAAACTTTGCGTATAATTTTGTGTAATGGCACTTGTCTGACTTCCCCCTCCATCCTGAGCAAGATAAATTGCTCCACCAAAAGAACGCTTTAAATATCCTTGTTGCTCCAAGTAAGTTAAATCTTGACGAATAGTTACATTCGATACCTGAAGCAATTGTGATAATTCATCAACTTTAACTTCGCCTTGTTTACGAACAATTTCTGCAATTTGCAATCGTCGTTTTAATAGGGATGAAGATGCTCTAGCCAATTTTATTTCCTATACCGTAGATAAAATGAAGACTGGTGATAATAGAATTAATCCTATGCTTGGTCAATATTAAACTAGCGCATTACATTTTACCTTATAAATCATACCAATAATAATTTCTACGTCTTTTATCTAAGCACACTTCATATATACATGTTAACCATCAAAATGAAAATTTATAAATAATTTTTGTTACGTTTTGAAAGTAATATTGATTTTTGTGATCTATCTCACGTGATTACCACTAGAATAACTTACAATTCGAAAGCATAATTATTAAAAGTTAATTTCGAAACGAAGGTTAATTGCTATATCAAGTCAAAATAAATTATTAAAGGAAAGTCATATGTCTATTATTTCAAGTCACAATATGTTAAAAAAAGCGCAAACAGAGCACTATGCAGTACCAGCCTTTAACATCCATAACCTAGAAACCATACAGGTCGTAGTTAAAACTGCCGCTGAATTGCAATCACCCGTTATTTTAGCAGGCACACCAGGCACATATAGCTATGCAGGAACAGAAAACATTATTGCTATTGCTCATGAGCTATCTAAAAAGCATCACATCCCTTTAGCTGTTCATTTAGATCATCATGAAGAATTTGATGATATAGCTTATAAAATTAATGCTGGTGTTCGATCTGTCATGATTGATGGTTCACATCTTCAATTTGAAGAAAATATTACCATTGTGAAACGTGTAGTAGATTATGCTCACCGTTATGATGTTAGTGTTGAAGCTGAATTAGGGCGTCTTGGTGGTGTTGAAGATGATTTAGCTGTGGATGCAAAAGATGCTTTATATACCAGTCCTAAACAAGCACTAGAATTTATACAAAAAACCCAAATTGACTCGCTAGCTATCGCCATTGGTACTGCACATGGTCTTTATAAATCAGAACCTAAACTGGATTTTGATCGCCTATCCGAAATTCGCTCAATCACTGATATTCCACTCGTGTTACATGGCGCTTCAGGTGTTCCTGATAAAGATGTTCGTGAATGTATTAAACGTGGCATTTGTAAAGTCAATGTTGCAACCGAATTAAAAATGGCATTTTCAAATGCCTTAAAACAATACTTTATTGAATATCCTGAGGCTAATGACCCTCGCCATTATATGAAACCAGCTAAAGCGGCAATGAAAGAAATTATCAAGAAAATTATTGCCACATGTGGTTGTGCCGGTAAGTTATAGAGGAATTAGGAAGATGATCTATACATTAACACTTAATACCGCAATTGATATGAATATTCGTTGCCAAGGGCTTAATCCTAATTATGTCAACCGCACATCGCATACTCAATATAGCCCAAATGGTAAAGCGGTCAATGTTTCAATTGTCCTGCACAAATTTCTAAAACCGACTTGTGCATTAGGTTTTTTTGGCGGATTTTCTGGAAAATATATCGTTGATGAATTGACAAAAATGCAGATTGAAACAAAGCCTTGTTTTATTGATGATATAACACGTATCAATGTTTTTATTAATGATGGGCAAAATGAATATAAATTGGTGGGTAAAGGCCCTTTTGTTCCTGATAATAAAAAACAAGAATTGCTAGGATTAATAAAATCACTAAGCAGTAACTGTTATTTAGTTATTAGCGGTAGCCTACCAAATAACATTGAACCCGAATATTACCTATCTATTTTAACTCTATGTAAAGTCAAAAATATTCAAGTCATCCTCGATATTAGCCATCCAATATTAAGTGATTTACTCGCTTATAAACCTTTATTAATTAAACCCAATGATGATGAAATCAAAGAAATTTTTGGTTTTGAAACCCAAACGACATCGCAAATTATTACCGCACTAGAAGATATTCACGCACAAGGTGCACAAAATATTTTATTAACTATGGGGGCTAGAGGGCTCTATTTTTCGAATGGAACACATATTTGGTTTTGCAATGCTGTAAAGATCAAATTAATCAGCTCCGCTTGTGCTGGAGATGCGTCACTAGCAGCCTTTCTTAGTGAATGGTTGCCTGAGCAACAACATATTGAAAAATCAATGAAAAAAGCATCTGCAACTGGTGCTAACGTGGCCGAATCAGATGGATTAGGTTTATTAGATAAAGTCAATATTTATATGGATCAGCTTGAAGTGACCCAAATAAAGTAAGGGGGATTATTATGAAAAAAATATTAGCTGTAACAGGCTGCCCAACGGGCATTGCCCATACCTATATGGCAGAAGAAGCCTTGAAAGCTGCCGCTGAAAAAGCAGGCGTTGAAATTAAAGTAGAAACCAATGGCGCAGGTGGGATAGATAATGCCATTACAGATGAGGATATAGCGAACGCTATCGGTGTTATTATCGCCGCTGATAAAGATGTCAATCCCGATCGTTTTAATGGCATGCCTGTTATTGAGGTTCCTGTAAAAGATGGTATTCATAAGGCTGTAATGCTTATTGAACAAATAATTTCAGGCAATGTGCCATTACGTAACGGAGCTACCAATAATACAAAAAAATCGGTACCCTCAAATCAACAACCCGTGACACAAGAGTCAATTGGTCGACAAATTTACAAACACCTAATGAGCGGTGTATCTAATATGCTGCCTTTTGTTGTCGCAGGTGGTGTATTAATCGCACTCTCATTTTTATGGGGGATTTACTCGGCCGATGAGACAAATGCACAATATAATCAATTTGCCGCATTGTTGATGAAAATAGGCGGGCAAGCATTTGGTATTATGGTGCCCATCTTTACGGGTTTTATTGCTTACTCAATTGGAGGTAGGCCAGGGTTAGTGGCAGGTTTTGTTGGCGGGTTAATTGCCAATATTACAGGTGCAGGGTTCTTAGGTGGCATTATTGCAGGCTTTGCAGCAGGCTACTTAATGCTATATGTCAAAAAATGGTTAGATAGACTTCCTCGTTCATTTGAAGGGCTAAAATCTATTTTTATCATGCCGTTAATTGGTGTTTTTGTGATTGGTGCAGGCATGTTCTTATTAGGTGACCCAATTGCAGCAGTTAATCATGCAATGAAATCATTTCTTGAATCATTACAGTCAGCTAATCCTGTTTTACTTGGCATAGTCATTGGTGCTATGTGTTCTTTTGACTTTGGAGGTCCAGTAAATAAAGCCGCCTATGTAACAGGGACTATGCTACTAGGCGAAGGTAATTTTTACTTTATGGCTGGAGTTTCAGCCGCATGTATTGTGCCACCTTTTGTCATTGCTTTCTCAACAACGATATTTGGTGGAAAAGCATTTACTGAGGAAGAGCGTGCAGCTGGAATTGTAAACTATATTTTAGGTGCTACACATATCACTGAAGGTGCGATTCCTTTTGCGGCTAAAGATCCATTACGAGTCATTCCTGTCATGATGTTATCGTCCGCCATCGCATCGGTATTGACTTTTTTAAGCCACATTCAAGTTCCCGCACCACATGGTGGTTTTCTTGTACTTCCATTGGTAAATAAGCCTTTTCTATGGGTAGCTTGTATTTTTACTGGCGCGCTTGTCGGAGCCATATTATTAGGCTTAATTCGAATTCACCAAAATAGACAATTAACAATTAAAAATACGATATAATCAACTAATTGATATACCGATAATTTTTCGGTGTATCAAAACTAAAAGGACAATAAATGAGCGATTTAAAACTTACTATCGATGATATTAGAATTATAAGCGGGTGTTATTCTAAACAAGATGCCATTCAATCAGTATCAGAAGCGATGATAAAAGCAGGTCTAGTAAAAGATGATTATACACAAGCCATGTTTGATCGAGATACCCAAATCTCTACATTTTTAGGTAATGGTATTGCCATTCCTCATGGAACGACTGATAAGCGTGATATTGTCATCAAAACAGGCTTAAAAATAATTTACTATCCAAAAGGGGTACTCTGGGATCAAGATGATAACATAGCTTATGTTGTTATTGGCATCGCAGCGAAAGCTAATGAACATCTCGATATTTTACGACAGTTAACAAAAGCTGTAATTGCTGAAGATACGCTCGATCGTATTAAAACGATTAAAACCGCTGAAAATCTATTAGAAATACTACAAGGTAGTTGCTAAAAGATTTATTTTATTTCATGTCAAAAGATCATTTCAATACAATAAGGTTGAACTTGATTTTCATCCCAAAAACCGACAAATACTACCTCTATGATATAAATAAAAATCATAGAGGAACCCATTATGCTACAGCATTTAACACCATTTCCAACAACAGGTGGTGGAGTATACCTTATCTAAAGTTCATCTCTCATTAGCTAAAAATAGCTAACTATTTGGGTGTTAGGTGCACGTTTAGTTGCACTAAACTTGATGTATGATATAAGGAAAAAGGACTATGATGTAGCAGAAAGAACAGCAAATCGAATATGATAAAAATCATTCAGAAAACGTATTGATTTTATTTGATTTTTTAAGTGGTGTAAAATGATAGAGTAAAAAGGGCAACCCTTGCTGTTTTAATGCAAGGATTTGATATAAGCACTGTTGTTTATTTGTCGTCAATTATTCTATTTTAGGGTAGCCTACGTTTAGGTTTTCTGGCTCTGATGTGGGTAATTCCCATGATATTAATAATCCCAATTGTCCAAGAAAATAATTGATATTATCAAGTTCATTCTCGGAAACTTGCCATAACCACAATTTATCACTTAATTCTTCAAGTGTACCGTGACTTGCATCACTTAATATCCAATCTTTCAGCGTGGTATTATTATCTACACTAATTTCTAAATGATGCTGATTAATAATATTAGCGGTATAAATCATTCTTAATCGCTTATTATCACATAAATACTAAAAAGTGCCTTATTAGATCTCAATGACAGGTCTCATCCAAAACGCAACAATACTATCATTTGCTATAGATGCTATAACATTATTAGCAAACTCAATAGAACAAGAATACTGTGTAATACTTGGGTTACCTACAAAAATCCAACAGGAAGACGGATCTTTATATAATTGCCAATGATCAGAGCCTGGAATTTCAATAGATACCCCAGATATAAGTTTATTTTTTTTTAAGGTTAATAGATAGTTCACCATAATAACTATTAGGTATTATAAGCGGCTTATCAATAGCATGTATTAAAGGAAATAATCCCCAAGGGTAAAGTAACTTGCCTGTATTAATACCAACTTCGATTTGCAGTGTATGCACAGTCAAAGAAGTACATCCACCATGACCTGATAATCTAACTAAATTGTCATTAGAACATTCAATGAAGTCTAACGAATATTCTGATTCTCGATAAACTAGCTTTCCTGACAGCGGTTTATCGGTTTGATAAAAATCAAATAATAATTTATTCATTTTACTTTTTTTCTCTTCGTTTCTGGGCACTCATCCAACAACCCCAACGGGTCAATCCAAATCAGTGGGTCGGGTATGGCAATAAATGAATTTATGACCTTATCTTTTAGGTACTAAAAAGTGTGGATATACCAAGTAATCCCCACAAAATAAGCAGGGATTTGATTATCTTCTAATAAAAGCCAGGATTAACTAAATTTTCTGATTTAATGATTTCAAGGAAACGTTTATATGCGTTTTCGTTTCGTTCAATTATATTATCTAATAAAGATTCCTGGATTAAAGCCCAGTGAAAAATACCTTTTGAATTATTTTCAAAATACACTGTCTTAAAATTAATGTGAGGTTCAATTACTGATACTTCAGTAGCCCTATATTCAATAAATCCTCCGTGATTTTTAGGTAGTCCTAAAAAAAGAGTTTCATCATCGAACCAATAAATTGCAAATACATCTATAATAGTCCCAGTTAAATTTCTAATTTTCATAAAATAACCTTATTATTTGTCTGTAAACGATACACCTGGTTGTGGCCATTTGGGTTTGACTGATGTTATTTTCATATCATATGCTTTTCCTGTATATGAATTATATTGATAATGAATATTGATGTTTGAACCATCAGGAAGTTTATGCATAGCCTGCATTTTTTTGAATCCAGCCGATTCAGGAAAGCGAGGATCGTTATTCATTCCTGGTAATTCTCC
>NZ_LZHP01000002.1:0-1012 GCF_001690605.1 Gilliamella sp. Nev6-6
AATGACTGAACATCAAATCGTCGCTATTTTAAAAGAAGCTGAAGCGGGTATTCCCGTTAAAGAACTGTGCCGTAAATATGGCATGGGTAATTCAACTTTCTATAAATGGCGAGAAAAATACGGCGGTATGGAAACGTCGGATATTAAACGCTTAAAAGAGCTAGAAGCGGAAAACCGTAAGCTTAAACAGATGTTTGCCGAACTGAGCTTAAAATCCCAGCTTCAGGAAGAAATCATAAAAAAGCTTTAGTGCCCACCAAGGCACGTAAAACGTGGGCACAGCAACTACAACAAAATCATTCGGTTACTATTGTTATGAGTTGTGCTATTGTTGGCTTAAGCCGTTGTGCTTACTATTATCAACCTAAGTTGCAGGATGACTCGGTGATTGTTTCGGTGTTGAATGCTATCACAGACCGGCATTTACGCTGGGGCTTTCCTAAATGTTTTCATCGTATCAGAAAGCTTGGCTATCAATGGAATCATAAACGGGTATATCGGGTGTATTGTGAATTAAAGCTTAATCTCAGGGTAAAGCGTAAAAAACGCATTCCTCCACGATGTCCGGAAAGGTTATTAGTCCCCAATAAACAAGGTGAATGTTGGTCAATGGATTTTATGAGTGACAGTAGTCGTAATCAACGTCGCTTTAGGACATTCAATGTCATCGATGACTTTAATCGTGAGGCATTAGGGATTGATATTGCAGTAAGCTTACCCGCAGGAAGGATTACCCGTTACTTAGATAAACTGGCCGAATATCATGGGTATCCATTAAAAATACGGGTCGATAATGGGCCAGAATTTACAGGAAAAACCTTTATAAACTGGGCTAAATCACATGATATAACCATTGATTATATCCAGCCCGGTAGCCCTTATCAAAATGGCTATATTGAACGATTTAATCGTACCTATCGTACTGAAGTACTCGATTTATATCTTTTTAACAACTTAGCACAAGCAAGGAGAATAACCGAAGAATGGCTAACCATTTATAACACCGAAAGAC
>NZ_LZHP01000003.1:0-14784 GCF_001690605.1 Gilliamella sp. Nev6-6
ACAAGGTAAAAACATAATAAAATCAATACGCACCTGACTGTTTTAATAGAAAAGATGTATATTTTTTATCAAGCTTGAAAATAGCGTTTTCACTCATAATGTAATTGAGCCTTGCCCAAATAGTAGACAGTAATTATCTTAATGATAGTTTTTTACTCACCGAGGTAATCCACTTATTATTTGATATATTTTATCGTTTGTATGATTGTATTATAAATAGCCATCCTTAAAAAGATGTAAATATAATAGGTGATGTAGTTGATATTAATATAATAGTTAATAAAAAATAAATTCACCATTAGTACGATAAAATTCAGTTATAAAAATAGCCACATACGTGACTACTTTTATTTAAGAATAACGTATATTTAAAAATAACCTAATAATTAAAATGCTAACTCATCCCACCAAATATCAATAAGTTGACTGGTTTTAACATTTTTTAAACCATGATCTTCCAACCATTTTGTGACAACGTCACGATGTTCTTCAGTACAATTTCCTAATTTTTGGGTGCAAATAATACCTTGCCAATTTAAATAACCACTCCCCTCATAAGCTAAACCATTTGGTTGAATGGCTTCAAGAATAAACTGATCAACAATGTTATCTAAAGTCTCTTCGCTTGTGCCTTCGTCAAAAGACCAGCTAACAGTAAAGCCTAATTCTTTGAACTCTTCAATATGTAATTTTTTTCGTAAACGCTTGCTACGATTTACCATAATAGTTTCCTTCTACTTTGTTAAATATTAGTTTTTTTATTATTAGAGTGATTCGATCTATTTGAAGATTTAATACTCTTTTGATTAGAGTGCGACGATCGACCAGCCCCCGTTACATTCGCTCTTTTTGGTGATGCTCGCCTTGGCAATGATTTTTTTACAGGCTCTGCTTTAATTTTTGGATCAACTTCAAACCCGTTAGTTGTTAATTCTGGAATCGGCTTTTTTATTAATTTTTCAATCGCTTTTAATTGAGCCAGTTCATCAATACACACGAGCGAAATAGCCTGCCCTTCATTTTGTGCACGCCCTGTTCGCCCAATGCGATGTACATAATCTTCAGCAACTTGTGGTAATTCATAATTAACTACATAAGGCAACAGCTCAATGTCAAGGCCTCTTGCTGCAATATCAGTGGCTACTAATGCTCTAATTTGCCCACTTTTGAAATCGGCTAAGGCTTTAGTTCGTGCCCCTTGGCTTTTATTACCATGAATAGCAGCTGCTTTAATGCCATCTTTAGTTAGCTGTTCCGCTAAGTGATTTGCACCATATTTAGTGCGGGTAAAGATTAATACTTGTTGCCATTGGTTTTTACCAATTAAATAAGACAATAGCTCTCGTTTACGGCGTTTATCTACTCTATGTATATATTGGGTTATTTGCTCTGAAGCGCTATTGGTTTTAACTACTGCAACAGATTCTGGTGAATGTAATAGAGATTGCGCTAACACTTTTATTTCATCGGAGAAAGTTGCTGAAAACATTAAATTTTGGCGTTTTTTCGGTAATTTAGCAATCACACGACGGATATCATGAATAAATCCCATATCTAACATGCGATCGGCTTCATCCAATACTAGCATTTTCACGGTTGAAAGATCCACAGCATTTTGTTGTGCTAAATCAAGTAATCGTCCCGGTGTTGCAATTAATATGTCCACACCGCCCCGTAATTTCATCATTTGAGGATTAATACTTACACCACCAAATACCACTAAGGATCGAATCGGTAAATAACGGCTGTAGCCACGAATATTTTCGCCAATTTGGGCTGCTAGCTCACGTGTTGGCGCTAAAATCAAGGCATATAAAGAACGTTTATTTTTTTTGCTATTTGGATTATTAGCGTCTTTAGTTTTCTGCTCAAGTAGTTTTTGTAAAATGGGCAAGCCAAAGCCCGCCGTTTTACCTGTCCCTGTTTGTGCACTCGCCATAAGATCTTTACCAGATAAAATGACCGGTATAGCTTGTTGTTGAATGGGCGTCGGGCTGGTATAGTTTTGTTCTTGAATTGCTTTTAAAATCTCGGTATCTAAACCAAGAGAGTCAAATGACATGAATTGATTCCTAGATAAATGGTAAATGGATTGTCCTTAGGCATTATAATGCAATTGAATAATATTTTCTGATAAATCTTATTTTAAACAATAAGATTTATCGTTCTGTTTGTTGTTCTAAAATAAAATCAAACTTCTATATATAAAATAATTCCGTGTGATCCAGTGACTCCTTATTTAAAACATAATGATTTTCAAGATGTTTTTATAAAAATACCGGCGATATTTACCTCACATGCTCTATAGGGGATTTATCATATAACTACTCATAGATTGTGAGAAACAAAAAACAGTTGTTGAGTAACTCAGCTTAGATCACTTTTTTTATAGCCGTTTTTCATGAATTGCACGGTTATTTATTTGTCGAGGCAGTCATTAGATATATCAGTGCAAATTCAAACTTTATCCTTATTCGTTAAATTATAACTGTAGTCTAATAAATGTATTATTTGTTCCAGTGGCACAGAGCCATCAAGCATTATGGTAATCCAGTTATTTTTATTCATATGATATGCTGGTAATAAACCAGTGCTATTTTTTATTATAGAAATTAATTCAGGATCGGATTTGACATCAATGATTTCCACGACCTCTTCCGAGTTGAGACCTAATTTATTTTTCTCTACTGACATAATTAGACCAAACCACTTACCACTACTTTTGTGTCTAAGAACTTGATAGTCAGGAAACTTTTTGAAAGGATTATCAATTTGAACATTATTCAAAGTCTGCGTGTATTCAACTAATCTATTTTTAAGGCTCATCATTGTTTCCCTTTTTCTGATTAACTCAACATAACATCACAACTTTAATCACATCTTTAATTAGCAAGGTATGCTAATTAGTGCTTGTTGTGATAATAATCCAAAAAGAAAGCGGCAACAATGATAATAAATCAATAAAAAGCGAATATGCAGTGCAGAATTTGAAAAGTGAATTATGCTATTATGCAAAGGTTTAGTTATGTAAATAGAAAATCTAAAAAATTTTTACAAAAATAACTTAATAAATCAGCTGGCAGTAACTTTGAATAAAGTAAGTTCGCAAAATGAGCGTTAATTTTACGAACTACTTGGGGCGATGGCCAAAGCTATTTATTTTGGTTCTTCACAAATTTCATCAATTGACAATGTTGCTGGCACATTTCGATCATCATTGAATTGGAAACGGAACAAGAAGCGAATATCATAAGCCCGTAATACATCAATCACATCTTGTTTACTACAAAATTGTGCATTGAGCCCAAGTCTGATTCCTTCAGTAATATCTACAATGGAAACGCTTTGGCTATCAGTTGGCATACTATATTCAAATACGACGTTATTCAGATTATAAAAAATATTAGTGACTTCGTAGCCCGCTTCAGTTTTAATAGGAAACTTTCCTCCTTCGCCTAATATTGATCTTTTAGCGCTATCAGCGAAAGCTTTTGTGATATTAGCTGACGAGGGCAATTCTGCACTATAAGCGTTCGAAATTATCAAAAATGAAGAAAGTAGCACAGCCAATTTTATTCGTTTTTTCACTTCGGTATTCCTTAAATTGAAACTTAATTAAGTTATGTTATTTTAATCGCATAAATAGCACAACATCCATTTGCTTTTAGCATAATTTAATTGGCTATTAAAAGTTGCCAATACTGAGTCAATATATCCCTTATTATTAATTATTGTTGATTGTAACAATTCTAATTAGATCATTATATTATACAAAATCGATAAAAATAATTAAATATTAAGTTAATTAAGATGAATACCCAAACAACAGCGAGGAAATATTGGTAATAAAATATATCAATGAAAAATAATTTTTATAATTGGGTATTTCACCATAAGTGACAATGTCACTTATTTATATTGCTTAATCATAAATACATAACAAATTGCAAAAGCAATAAACAATGTGTGATCTTTAAAAATTGATTTGATGATTCTTTATTTCCTATTTTCCATCACTTATTTTGATGAATGTGGCTCTTATAATTCACTTAATTTTTATACAAGAATGAATGTGTTACTTTTTAAATCATATAGCCCTATAACATTATGAATTTAATTTTAATGCGGTCAAAAAAGGTAACCTAGTCGGCTACCTTTTGATAGTATTAACTTATAAGATTACTTTTTATCAGGATGAGGATCTTTAACTGAATCCCCTTGTCCAGACATAATATACCAACCATTTTTGCTATGCGGTGTTTTATTATGATCAGGACAAGGAGGTAACGATTTCTTACTTTGGTTTGAATAAACATACCCACAGTCGGCACACTTATAAGTGCCAGACGAGACATCACTACCGTACGGAGCAAATTTTTGTACCATTATAAGTTCCTCCAAAGTTAAATGAGTGATAAGCACCATGCTCATCACTGTTATATATAAGCGCTGATTTGAGAAAAAATCAAGTCTATTTTTTAAACAAACTATCGATCAATAGTCTAATAGTCTGCTTGATTAGAGAAAAAAATCATTCAGAAAAGCCATTGATTTTATTAAAGTTTTTTTGATTGTTTTGAGGTGGTAAGTGGCCTATATTATTACTCCATAATAGACCTGCGATATTGTTATTATTTTACAAAAGTAAGTATTGCTTATCTTATTTAGGGTTAGTCAATATTACAAAGATACATTATGCTTTACAATTAAAGGCTTTAATACAAAAAACATCGTTATTTGATCGGTTAATTACTCTGATCTTTAATTATTAGCATCTTGCCGTGATAAATTAGACCCTGGATTAGCTTAATAGTTCTTATTTAGCCAATCTATTACTTAAAAAAGTAGCCCAGAGCCTTGAATTTTTAACTAAAATTGATTATTGAATGTTAAAACGCAATTAGTCTGTGTGGTTTTAATCTTTATTTGTTCATGAGTATAAGTATTATTTTTTCCCCCTATTCCAATTACTCAAGATTATTTTGCCGCCAGTACCCGTTCAACGGTATCAACAATAGCTTGTGTTTGAGCATCAATTTCAATATTTACCTTATCCCCTACCGTTTTCGAATCTAACGTGGTAATAGCTAACGTTTCAGGGATTAAATGAATCGTAAAGCCATCTTTATCTATCTGCCCAACCGTTAAACTCGCACCGTCAATACCAATAAAGCCTTTATATAATACATATTTGCTAAACTGAGATGGTAACTGTAGTGTCATATGGCAATTAGTTGCTGTTTTTTGAATATCAACAATTATTGCTGTGCAAGATATATGCCCTGACATAATATGCCCACCCACTTCATCACCAAATTTTGCGCTTCGTTCTATATTTACAAAATCGTTAATTTTTTTATCACCTAATGTGGTTAATGCTAACGTTTCTTCCATAATATCAAATGATACTACGCCATTATCAAACTTCGTTACAGTTAAACAGCAACCATCATTGGCTATCGAAGCCCCAATTTCAATTTTATCGGTTAATTGATGCGGTAACTTCACTTTATAAGTTCTTAATTTATCTTGGTCTATAATATCAATAATCTGACCAACACCTTGAACAATACCCGTAAACATATCTATACCCCAATTTTTTACTTAATGATGAACATTCTATCGCAACTTGGTCATAAGTTTCTATTTGTATTTTCAACTGGTATGATGACGCTATAATTTTATGTATTTTGATTATTTAAAAATAATTTTTATTGTAATTAGCAATAAAAGGCCAATACTAAGATTTTGTTAAAGTTAATTTGATGTTTTTTATCATTAAGGATGTTTTATCATGCTAAAACTGGTGTTAGCCATTTCAGTGGGTTCTGTAGCTGGCGGTTTATTACGGTGGTTTTTATCACTTAAATTCAATGCGATCACTTTTGCTATCCCATTAGGTACACTACTATCAAATTTAGTTGCAGGCTACATTATTGGTTTTGCGATTGCTTTTTTTAATCATTCTAACCTATCGGCAGAATGGCGGTTATTGGTTATAACGGGTTTTTGTGGCGGATTATCAACGTTTTCAACCTTTTCAGCCGAAATTGTCAATTTTTTACAAGAAGGCCGAATATCTTGGGGATTGGCAACCCTATTTATACATGTAATTGGTTCTGTTTTAATGACTTTTTTAGGAATATTGTCATATCAATGGTTACGTTCTTAAAGTTGAATAGTTGTAAATAATATAAAAAACCAATCAAAATAAAGTTTACAAGCGGGAAATACTGTACTAACATACACTGTATATAAAAACAGTATTAAGATTATTATGCTTATTGAACATTCAACACAACAACTTATGGCGATTAATTTTGAATCACCTTTTCAACAAGTATTACAACAACAACGACCTTTATTAAAATCACTTAACAAAGCTAAAAAATGGCAATTATGGCTTTCGACCCGACCAATGTTAAAGCGTTCATGGATTAATATCGCAGGTTTAGATAAAAACAAAGTTGTTCATCTAGCAAATTTAAATAACGCAAACTTAATATCAACTATTGAAAAAGCGTTACAAAACAAAACTTGCAGTTATGTGGTTGCTTGTATCAATAATCTTAATGAGCAAGACAAAGCTCGCTTACAACAAGCGGTATCATCAAGTGACACATGTCTACTTTTAGTACATGATAAACAAATAGTACATGATGAACAAAGTGAACACCCTATTCAATATCACTAACGATAAGCATAGTGACTATGCACAAATAAGTGTGCATTTTCAAATTTAGCAAGTAAAGTTAAAATGTTTAATAGCTATTAAAAAAGGGCTGAGCATATTTAAAATACTCAGCTTTTTGGTCATTAATAATAGTAAATTATAACAACACATTGGCTAGCTTTTTTGTTCTACTTTTCCACTTCAAATCATAGGCAGTAGATCAATTATTCTCATTTTCCTAGCATGTGATGGCGAACTTTTTCTACACATAGCTTTTATACATAGCTTTTAACAAGGTCCCATAATACAACTAATCATCATTAATGGAATAAAAACTGGCAATATAATTAAACCTGCTACATCACCTGTGATGTCCTCACTAGCTTTTATTTCATTTCTAGGTTTGACTAACACGGTAATGGGGGTTGGTAATAAATATTGATCAGATAGCGTATTTGCTTGCTTATAGGCATTTCCTTTTGTGCTAAATGACACTTGATAATAACCATCTTTTAACACCCATTCTGATTTAGACTTCATTGAAAAATTGTTATTGTTTAAAACTGTTTTTTCTGGGATAAGATTACTATACCGAACGATCATTTCATCGCTTGCATGTTCTCGGAAAAAAGTGATAGAGACTTTTTCAATATCATTTTTATATTCTGCTAAAAAATTACGGTAGCTTTTGAGCTTGTCTATCGCATCGGCACTTGTAAATTGGTATGAGTATGTTTGTGATTCAGCAATAATACCTATTTTTTCATCACTCTTTAATTTGATAATGGTGTCACTACTGGGTAAAATTTGCGTTTGCTTATGCACACACCCACAAAGACAAAAAATCAGAATAAAAACAAGCTTTTTCATTATCGTTTTCCTACTTTAAACACGTGAATAAGGATTAATTTTCACAAAATCATTTATTTTTATCATAGCACTAGCGATCAGCAAAATTAGGCTAACTAGCTATCATAGCACATCAATCAAAATTTTGAGGCATCTTGTTTAGCTTGGTTAATGACTGCTTTAGCTATCCATTGCGATAGTGATATTATAGACTGGTCATCAAACATCCAGATATCTTTGAGTACCATAAATATTTCAGAGCCATAAATAATCGAAATTGCATAAATAACCTTATTATATAGTTCATCAGGGAGCTCGGCCTTAAGAGGAGATAAAATTGTTGCAAGTATTTCTTTGCGATTACCTCGCACCAATTTTTCGGTTTGTGGAGATAATGACGCTCGTTTTGTTGCCCATTGTTGTAATGAAACCCTTAGTGCTGCGCGTAGTGCCCCTTCATGTTTTAACATTTGCGGAAAGGCAAAAGCTAAAAAATCATTGATGCGTTCTTCTGCATTTTGTTTTTCTGATCGCCAACTAAAAATGGGACCTAAAGCGCTTTCAACAGTTGCAGAAATAAGATCACTTTGTGTTGGGAAATAGCGATAAGCGGTTGCTCTTGAAATCCCCGATTTGTCAGCTAATTCGGTTATAGACAGTTCAAAGCCCTGCTCTAATGCTTCTAATGCTGTATTAATTAAACGTTCATAAGTCTTCTTTTTGGCGCCTGTATATTTTGTAGAACGCAATAAAGTCTCTTGAATCATTAGATATATTGTTATATTTGAATTCATCATCAAATAATACTGCATTTTAATCATTAAGTTAAAATTAGTATTATAAAAATGAGACTTATGTCTCATTTTGAGTATATAATGTATGACTATTAACCACCCTTTTGATAAAAGTATTAACCTTATTAACCTATTTAGGAGCTATAAATGGCATCAACTAGCACAATTTATTTGGTTACGACACTAGACACCAAAAGGGAAGAAATCATTTATATCAAAACCCTTCTCGATTTAAAAAATCTTAATTATAAAATTATCGATATTTCCACACAACTTCATCAATTTAATCATTTAGCAACTATCACGTCAGAAATAGTTGCAAGTTACCATCCACATGGCAAATCGGCTATATTTTGTGGTGACCGAGGTAAAGCGGTTGTTGCAATGGCAGATGCATTCAAACTATTTTTGATGGCTCAAAATGATGTAGACGCTATACTAGGATTAGGAGGCTCAGGAGGAACGGCATTAATTACCCCTGCTATGCAATCACTTGCTGTTGGCATTCCTAAACTCATGGTATCTACAATGGCATCTGGCAATATTTCTGATTATATTGGCGCAAGCGATATTGCAATGATGTATTCAGTCACAGATATTGCAGGAATTAATGTTATATCAAGAAAAGTCTTATCAAATGCGGCTAACTTTATTGCAGGTTCAGTTCTTTTTAAAACCCAAGAAACGATCGAAGATAAACCTGCAATTGGCTTAACTATGTTTGGTGTTACAACCACATGCGTTCAATCTATATCAGCCAAATTGCACGATCATTATGATTGCATCGTTTTCCATGCTACAGGCAGTGGAGGTAAAGCGATGGAAAAGCTAGCTGATAGCAAGTTATTACATGCAGTGCTGGATATTACCACAACAGAAGTATGTGACTATTTATTTGATGGTGTTCTAGCTTGTAATGAAGATCGTTTTGACGCAATTGCTAGAAGCCAAATTCCATATATTGGATCGTGTGGAGCACTTGATATGGTTAATTTTTCTAGCCCTGAAACTATTCCTGAAAAATATAAAGATCGTTTATTTTACCAACATAATCCACAAGTAACCTTAATGCGAACAACGCCGGAAGAAAATAAAAAAATGGCTAATTGGATAGCAAATAAACTTAATCAATGCCAAGGTTACGTTACTTTTATTATCCCTGAAGGTGGCTTTTCAGCATTGGATATTGAAGGAGGAATTTTTTGGTCACCAAAAGCGAATAAAGCCTTTATTGATGAATTTGAAAAAACATTTATTCAGACCCCTAAAAGAAAATTAATAAAAACACCTCATCATATTAACTCGCCCCAGTTTTGTGATCTGATTATTAATGAATTTACTCAAATAATTAAAAATTAAGTGGAGAAAACTATGAAAAACCAACGTTCACAGTTACTAAAGAAATTTCATGATATGATCGCAAAAGGACAACCCATCATTGGTGGAGGTGCTGGCACAGGTCTATCGGCAAAATGTGAAGAAGCAGGTGGCATTGACCTTATTGTCATTTATAACTCTGGTCGTTATCGCATGGCAGGTAGAGGCTCATTGGCGGGATTACTTGCCTACGGTAATGCGAACGAAATCGTGATGGATATGGCTAAAGAGGTGTTACCAGTAGTTAAACACACGCCAGTGTTAGCAGGCGTTAATGGAACAGATCCATTTTGCCAATTCGATCAATTTTTAGATAAATTAAAGGAAACTGGATTTGCTGGCGTACAAAACTTCCCAACTGTTGGGCTAATTGATGGTAACTTTAGAGCAAACCTTGAAGAAACAGGTATGGGATACGATTTAGAAGTAGAAATGATTCGCAAAGCACATGAAAAAGATCTGCTAACAACACCTTATGTATTTAGTGAACAAAACGCAATCGATATGGCTAAAGCTGGCGCTGATATTTTAGTGCCTCATATGGGATTAACGACAGGAGGAAGCATTGGTGCAGAAACGGCATTGAAACTAGCTGACTGTGTGCCGTTAATCAATCAATGGGCAAAAGCAGCTAAAGCGATCCGTCCAGAAATTATTATTTTATGTCATGGTGGCCCTATTGCTACTCCAGAAGATGCTGAATATATCTTAAAAAATTGCCCTGATTGTAATGGATTTTATGGCGCAAGCTCGATGGAGCGTTTACCGACAGAAATTGCATTAAAACAAACGACAGAAAAATTTAAATCGATTCAACGACACTAACAATAATATAAGCAATAACGGTGCGACTTACACGTCGCACTGCTATTTTTTTAATAGTTGCGCGATTAATTAAATGCTAATTTGAGAAAACGTTATAATATCAATATCCACTCATATTCGTTATATAGTGACTTAGATTTAACAGAAATAAAAATCCTAACCATGGTAATCTATGCATAGATAGCGTTAACAAATTAGTAAATAGTAAAACTATCAATCAACTTTCAGTACTATCTTCAATTTAAAATAATCGTTTAATAAAATTATTTAGATAATAAAAAATAAGATTAGCCTAACAATTCATCCCCAAAAAGATTAAAATTGATAAATATTATTGGCAAACTGGCGAATATTTTTACCGGTTCAGCCTTAAATTAATCACAAAGTAATAGTGCTAAGCAGGAACAGATGAATACTCCCCCAAAATGGTTAAGATTGTTAATTGATGAGAATTGCTCATTTGAACAACTATTAGCCAAGCTTACGAAAGCCTTTAACTGTACATTCACTTATAAAAATGATAGTGGTATTGCTAAAGCTAAGTTAGGTGATTTTGCTATAATGATTCATGACAAAATTGATCGTATTTTTGACATCATTCTTAATCCATCTTATATTGTTACTTTTATGATTACAGAGGGTAAATATCCTAATTACCACGTTGAAAAGCATATTCAAACAACCTTAACCAATCATGGTATCACTTATCAACGCTCACAAGCCAAAGATCATGCCTATCCCATTGAACTTCCTTTTTGGCAAGCCCCCAACGATGATATTGTCATAAAATCCAAAGGCGATACATTAACCGCCTATTGCAAAATATGGTATAAACCTGCAAAGTATTCTAAATTTACGGGTATATTCGAGTTTTCTAATGTTTGGGCAATGCGTTTTGAACGAAACAAACAGTGCGCTTACTACAGTCATTGTGATAGCGATGATTTTAATTCTTGTTATTGGGTTATCCCTGAATCATCATGGCTTGAGCAATTAGTCAATGAACGACAATCTCATTTCCCTAATTGGCAACAATATGATCGCGGTGACTATTGGCATTATATTATTCAAAGCCATTCATTCTATGTAGAAGTCATTGCTAAACAGATCAAAATATCAAAAAAACAATTAAAAGGTATTTTTTAAGATAAAATGGCAATATATAAAGGTCAAATCATAACTTGATATTCAATATACTATGAATCATCTTAATTTTTTTATAAACAACTTTATAAAAAAAGATAAAAAACAACGATACCACTTTCTAATTAATGGAAAATGGCCGAAATTTGCCAATAACATCAAACATATTGATAAACATTTGAATCACCATTGTGTAAAAATTGATAACAATGCTTTTGAAAAATTTACTCAAATTATAAAACACTATACCATTAAATCAGGATATTATTATGATGCTTATACCAATGGATTGGAAATATCAACCCATTGCCTAAATAATATTCATGATGATAGCCTACTTATCTGCCCCGATAACAATATTGCATTCTATTTTCATCATGATAATTGGATATGGTTTTGCCAGATAAAACTTGAGCAACATCATAAATAAAACAGGTAACAAAAAATGCACTCATTCAATGAGATAAATCAGCTTTTAACCGACTGCATTAATCTACAGGATAATTTATTAGATAAACTCTATTTATTAGCTAATGAGCCTAAAACTGTTAAATTACTTAAAACACATTTAACCCAAAAGTTTGATCCTTTATTATTACACTTGATCAAACAATTTCCAGAAGCAATCAAAATAAGCTTATTACCTGAAATTATTAACATTATGCAATATTTAGATGGCAATACAAAATTATGCCAAGAGGTTATTTTAAGTATCAATACGCAGTGGCTAGAAAAACATATTTGGAATTATATTACCCCTATTTTAGGGCAACAGGATTATCAAACATTTGGTATATTGATGTATTTATTCAATTCATTTAGCCAGAAATTATCAAAAAAATTGGCAAATTTAGCTTTACAAAGTGACGATAAAGATGTGCAAGAAATCGGTGAGTTCTATTTATCAAATAATAGATACCTTTTGGATGATGTTTGAAATAGCTAATGATGCTAATTGAGTGTGATAACATTTACATACTACTTTGATTATTTAGAGAAACTGTATGTTAGATATCAAGTATTTAAACGATAAGAAAACAAACTCCAATCACCGCCACGATTGGAAGCGCTGTACATGGGGTTTGAGGCTTTGGTGGAAGTTACCCATACATGCTTAAACTTAAACAAGTAGAGGTGAAAAAATGAATGGCGTAAATGTTAAGTTTAATATAAAAACTTTCTTGATATATTGATTACAATAGAATCGTTTTTTGAGTTAACTGTACAAAGTAAAAAAAGGGTTAATCATGCAAGGATTTTTTGATAGATTAATGCTCGGTGAACTAAAGGATGTCATGATCGCTGGCTATGTTGATTATGCTACTCTGCCGATTTTTCACCCGCTTTATGATAGATTATATTTTATTATTGATGAAGTTATTTTTGAGTTATATCTCAGTGAAGCAGGTATTATACAATATAATGAATTAACAGAAATTAAAGCATGGTTTACTTTAGATGACGATGATCATTTTTCATTAATGTCAATTTATTCGCAATTATTCAAAACCGAGCAAACTGTAACTATCACCGAAATAGCATACTCATCAATACCCTTTTCCTCAATGAGTATAAATTACCTCAATGGCCAAGACTGTGGTAATTTACTTTTTAACCCAAATCATTTTTTTGGTTTTACATTTTTATAAAGGTTATAAATGTTAGATATTATTAATTTTATGGAATCATCATATAAAGATAATCCAGAGTTAAAACACAAACTAGAATTAGTCAAAAAATTAATTACCTACTTGTCTGAACATGATATTGAAAGATCTGTTGGTAAGATTATACCTATCTTAAGCAACAATACAGGTTATAGTGAATATCGAATTATTAATGACTGTGAATCGGATAATCCTGCTCTGTGGTCGGAGTACCAATATAATGGTGAAAAGGTAAGACTTAATTCTGGCGATATTGTACTTACAATGAAAAAATAACTTTTTGATAATGGGCTAGCTCTATCGATAAATAAATTAAGCAATAAATTAAGTGATAAAATGAACATAAAAAATAAAAACTCTATTGAAAAATAGACGTTTATTTTATTGGGTTAATTTTGCTGGCAAGTTAAGTATTTATGCAGTTGCATTATTGCTATTTATTTCAATGACTAAAACGTACCCTTCATCTTTTAAAAAACTTTCATCATCACGTGGTGTGCGTAAAGACATCATTTTATTATCGCCAACTTCCATTGTGTCACCAGAAGCCATTGTTGTACCACTATCGCGTAAATACTGTAGAGTATTGCTAAACATATCAAAATAGTATACGCCTTCATCATGGCTATTAGCTAATACAGCAAAATCAGGTAATCCAAAAGCGTCAGCGCCATACGTGCGCATCCACACACCTTTAACATTTTCTATTTCATATTTGACAAAACCACAATAAAACATTGGTAAGCAATGACATAACCCTTCTATTCCGCCTTTTTCTGTGGCTAATTGACGAATAACTTTTATTGGTAATGAGCTATGCCCTTTTCCATTAATCAGCGCTAAACCATTAAATGGTTCAAAACTAGCTGCAAAACGAGTTAAAGCCAAGTATTGCTCAAGTATATTCTTTTCATATCCAGTATAATATAGAATGATATAACTATCATTTTCACGAACTTGATCTTTAATATCCTGACTGTAATGTGCTGGTGCTACGCATATTTCTAAAACATCAGCAGGATAAGGAGCATTGATGCCAATTAATTTAATGACATGATTTTCCCAACCAAATAAAGCATAACATCCGTCATCTAACTTGCCGAGACTGTTCATAATTCTGTGTCAGCTTAATTCACAAAGAGATTACCTTATCAAGACGATTAGGAAAAAATATCATCAATTGTGACAATGCTAAATTCCAATTTTGGATTGGCATTGTCCATTTTTTCTCCGCATTTTGCAACCCTAAATACAGCAGCTTAAGTAGGCTATTTTCATTAGGAAATCCGCTTTTTGTCTTTGTTAATTTACGAAATTGTCGATGAATTGACTCAATAGCATTGGTGGTATAAATCACCTTACGAATAGGCTCAGGATAGCGGAAATAAGCTGATAAATTATCCCATTTACGACGCCATGATTGGATGACGATTGGATACTTATCGCCCCATTTTTT
>NZ_LZHP01000004.1:0-37163 GCF_001690605.1 Gilliamella sp. Nev6-6
ATATAACTTAAAATCGGGCATCGGGCATCGGGCATCGGGCATCGGGCATCGGGCATCGGGCATCGGGCATCGGGCATCGGGCATCGGGCATTTTGTTAATTTTTTTATTTTCAACTTTGATATTACAGCAAAACGTTTTATCTTTAGTGTTACTTTTTTAAAACATTTCCATTGCAAATCTCACTTTGTTGCCAAAATAACGGCACTCATAGCTCACTCAAAACCGAAACTTACTCAAATAATGGGGTTAATCTTATTATTACAATGGATATACGTTGGCTATGCTAATGCAATACTAACAGCAACTTCAAGTCAGATTATTACAGGGAATGCACCGCAAGTGGTTGCGTTATCGAGTGCAGATAAACATGGTTTTACGGTTAATGGTGTTTTTTACAGTGAGGCGAGTGGCACTATAAAGTCTAGTGAAGTGAAAGAATTTGATGGTAACTTAACGCTTAATGATTTTAAAGTGGCAACTTATGCACCAACAAACTTAGATAGGGTGAAAAATTATCGCGATATCGATGGTGATAATGCCGATCCTCAGCAACCATTTAAAGTAGAAATGACTAGTTATGGGTGGTATGACAATAGCGGAAAACGCATAACTGGTGATGATAAGAAAAAAATTATAGGTTGTGGAAGCGGTTTTTCAATGCCATTAAAATTGATAATTCAAACAAAAGTAAAAACCTATTCTGAGTATGGGATCCCAAAAGAAAGTAAACCTAGTACACTAGCTAAAACATATCAAATAGCGCCCAGATCGGAATTATGTTATGCCAAACCAAATGGCGCGATCATTTATCCCGATCGCCAATGGGGCAAACTTGGTGATAATCCAGATTTACATTATCGAATGTATTGGAACGCTTCAGATGGCCGGACACGCTCAAAAGGTGGTGGAGGTTATACTCGAGATTATGTGCCAGATTATGGTTTTAAAGTGGTTACTACGGTGTCTGGAGGTAGAAAATTCCCAACTACAGGTTTTCCTGGCGCTAAATTTCAATTACTAATGACAGGAGCTCAAACTGATTATCGCTATCAAATCATTAATAACCCAGGAAGTGGCGTTTCGATTGATCAAGATGGTATGGTTAAATTAATAAGTAAACCGACGGGAACAGTCACAGTAAGGGCGACATTAAAGAGAAATTCATCGATTAATCATGATTATAGTTTTACGCCAACGTCTGTTTGGGCTATACCTCAAGGCGATTTTAAAGCGCATAAGGAAAGTGCTTGGCAAAAGTGTGGGGGTATTAATAATGTTCTGGGTAGATATGAGCTAACTAATGCTCCTTTTACTTTTCAAAAAGATGATCCTGCCGTTTTTTGGGGCGGGATTTTAACGCGAGCTATTGATGGTTCACTATTTAGTGAGTGGGGGTTTATCAATCAAAAGGCTTATCCAGACTCTCAATGGCGAGGTGGTGTTTATTGGACAGGAAATAAATCGGATTATTCGGAAAGCCATTATCATATCTATGCTGATTCAGGTCATGTTGGTGAAGGAGATGAAACGTGGAGTAATTATGTAGCCTGTAGGGGATAGTGTTAATGGTCTAAGCTGTTGTAGGTGCCTTATCTAGTTTATAAGGTGCCACTTTCACTTAGCCGTAGTAGCTAAAGTAAATTGATTGTATACTTATTAGTGATATTGTATTAAATGTTTTAATATTAATGCATTATTCAATTTTGTAAACAATGCTCAATATAATATTTATTTTGCAGTTAATTTATCTGGTTATGTTTCTGTGCGTGAAGCAGAAAGAGGAAATGTTAGTAAAATAGTGTGTAAACGTTAATTACTTTGGTATATAAGAAAATATTTAATTATATTTTAACTATATAATTTTAATAAGTAAAAATCATCTTACGGCAGTGCAAGAATATGCACTGTTGGTTTTATGAAATGTAGGATTTCTCTGGGTGTCTACAGATTTTGGTTAAAAATAAAATTCAAGTATTCCATAAGGCATAGCTGCATTTAAACCTTTATGCGGTTTAAATGTATTGTAAAAGTTAGTAAGACGATGTAGTTTGGTTTAGCAAAGCTTAACAAAAGCATGATCAACAGTTCTTTGTGTTTGGCGCAGTTATCTGAGTAAATACTGATAATGGTATAAGGTGTTTGTGCTAACACACTATACTGTAAAAACGAGGCTGAGTTGAATTACGATTTATTGCCTAAATACCTGCGTATGACTCACGGGAATCCACAGTTGGAATTGCTTGGTATCTCTATTAAGTGGCGGTAAATGTTTAGTATCAATATGAAATCTCTCGTTTGAATAGCTCTTATTATAGCATAACGTTTGCTTGCCGGTTAATGTGCCCTTCTATCGATTTTTCAATTTTAATCAGTCTTTTAACATCATATTTTATTGTTTTTTAACGGTCATTTGAAATTAATTGTGGCTGAAAAACTTGTGACGGTAAAGTCTTGATGTTCTATAAATCATGAGGCGGCTGATATGAAATCACAACGCTAAGCCAGTGACTGCGATTTTCTTTTGTATAAACGTTAAAACTGCTTTCGATGATAAGGTGTTAATCTTGCATTTTTATGCATATTCATGACGCGTAAACAACGCGAAGAAGTTCTATAACTTAGGCAATTTATTAACTATTATAATACGGTTAAACCGCATAAAGTGTTTTCTGGGAAAACATCTTATGATTTTTTAAGGAATTATTTTCATCGTGAAGTGTAAACAACTTGATGTTTTGTTACATCTAATTAAAATCCAAGCTAGATTCAGCTCACTTGTTATAAATACATTTATAGCCGTTTAAAATCATAATTCTCATTGAATTTCATTATGTTTCTTGTCTGTTAGACGTTATAATCTATATGATTAACTAATTGGATATAAATATGTTGAAATATTTACTATTAATCGTTTTCTTCTTTCCTGTTTCTGTTTTTGCCGCTAAAAAAGAGTGTGGAGTTAAACCTAGCTACAACATCACGATAAGTAAAGAAAGCGTACATATTTTTAATAAAAAAAATGATTTAACTATAACGCAAAATGGCCGTGTTATCTTAAATGAAAAATTAGCAACACTTAATCCTCCATTACAAAAAGAACTCATTCAATTTCAACATGAATTACGCCAACAGCTACCTCTTTTAGAGCTACAATCAGTAAACCTTTTAACTGAAGTTAAAGAGGCGTTTGAAAAAGCAATAAAAAATCAGTTGAGTGATGATAATGAACTCAAAGGTGAGTTAAATAAGTTATATAAACGTTTAGTTAAGTTGCTACATACTGCGATTATTACTGAAAATGGTTATACTCGATTTTCCTACCAAAATTTTAATAATCTAAAAAAAGAGGGTGAAGATATTGGTCAGCGCATTTTCTATAATGTCGTGGGTGGCAGTATTTTGCATTTTAATTTTTTTAAGAATTTAGCCACAATCAAACAAATTTCTAAAAATGAGTGGAAAGCTCAAAAGCCTAAATTAAAAGCTTTTGATGCACATATTTGTTCAGTTATAACAGATATTGATGAGCAATATACTCTAATATTAACTCAACTTAACAATCAATTCACAAGTAAATAGACATTAATAAAAACTTTTGCGAAAATGATAACACGACTAAGATAGCTAAACGGAAGCTTATGACTGCACATATTATTGATGGAAAAGCATTGGCACAACAAATACGAACGGATATTGCTAATAAAGTTAAAACACGCATTGAAAAAGGTCTATCTGTTCCAGGTTTGGCTGTGATTCAAGTTGGCTCAGATCCTGCATCGAAAATCTATGTTAAAAATAAACAAAAAGCTTGTGATGACGTTGGCTTTGCTTCCTTTGCTTATGACTTTTTATCGGCAACTACCGATGAGTTACTGGCATTAATTGATGAGCTTAATCAACGTCCAGATGTGCATGGTATTTTAGTGCAACTCCCTTTACCTGATAATATTGATAAAACAAAAGTCCTTGAACGTATCGATCCAAGTAAAGATGTTGATGGCTTTCATCCATACAATATTGGACACTTACTACAACGCGATCCTATTTTACGCCCGTGTACGCCATATGGTGTGGTTAAAATGCTAGAATCAACGGGGATAAATTTATCAGGTTTAAATGCAACTGTTGTAGGAGCATCAAGCATTGTTGGTCGTCCAATGGCATTAGAATTGTTGCTATTAGGTTGTACAACTACCATTACCCATAGCCGTACCGTTGATTTAGCAAAGCATGTCAATAATGCAGATATAGTGGTTGCAGGTGTCGGTATTCCAAATTATGTTAAAGGTGAATGGATTAAACCAGGAGCAATTGTGATTGATGTTGGTATCAATCGTTTGTCGAATGGTAAATTAGCAGGTGATGTAGAGTTTGATGTGGCTGTTGAAAGAGCTGGATGGATCACACCTGTTCCGGGTGGTGTTGGTCCAATGACTGTTGCTATGTTAATGAGTAACACGCTTGAAGCATGTGAAAAATTTAGTAAGCCAAATTGACCCCGACTCATTAAATTTTATAGAAAGATGTACATTAAATAAAAATAAGGAATATGTAATGATTATATTTCACACTAATTTAGGTGATATTAAGATCAAAACTTTTGACGATAAAGCCCCTGAAACCGTCAAAAATTTTGTTGAATATTGTAAAGCTGGTTTTTATAACAATACAATCTTCCATCGTGTTATTAATAATTTCATGATTCAAGGTGGCGGTTTTGAACCAGGCATGAAGCAGAAAAAGACGAATGCGCCTATTAAAAACGAAGCAGATAATGGTTTAAAAAATGATCGTGGTACATTAGCGATGGCGCGCACATCAGATCCACACTCTGCGACAGCTCAATTTTTTATCAATGTAGTTGATAATGATTATCTCAACTTCCGTTCTGCTGACGTTAATGGTTATGGCTATTGCGTGTTTGCACAAGTCACTGATGGGCTTGATGTGGTTGATAAAATAAAAGCTGTAAAAACAGGGCGCAGTGGCATGCATTCAGACGTTCCTGTTGAAGATATTATTATTACGAGAGTAACGGTTGAATAATCCAGCTCGTTATTTTATTGCAGATATTCATCTAGCAGATAATAAACCTGCTTCTGGTTATAGCGATATAACCGCAGGTTTTTTGTCTTTTCTAGATACCTTACCTGAAAATTGTGAGCTTTATATTTTAGGCGATCTTTTTGATTATTGGGTTGGTGATGATGTAAAGACTGAATTACATCAACAAGTTGTCCAAGCATTGTGCCGGTTATCAAAACGAGGCATCACTAAATATTTTGTGCATGGAAACCGCGATTTTCTATTAGGTAAAAAATATGCTCAGCAATGTAATATGACTATATTGCCAGAAATTAATTGTTTACCTAATCAAGAAACAAATATTGTATTTTTACATGGTGATTTATTATGTATTGACGATTCTCAGTATCAAAAGTTTAGAAAAATCATGCATAATAAATGGTTACAAAAACTGTTTTTGTTACTGCCTTTGTTCCTTCGACTAAAAATTGCGGCTAAGCTGCGACAAAAAAGTAGCCAACATAATCAAATAAAATCTGGAACTATTATGGATGTAAATCAACACGCTGTGGTTAAGATGATGACAGAGCATAAAGCTGATATTATGGTGCATGGTCATACACATAAACCTGCAACTCACCATTTTCAAATTGAAGGGCGCAGTGCAACTCGCCTTGTTCTTGGCGCATGGCATGATGGTGTGACATACATTAAGCAATCACAAGATAGCAATACTTTGGAGCTTTATAGCCATTCTTTCAAATAATCACTTTGTAACACATGCTCGGCCTTACCAAATTCAATCAGCTTCCCTTGATCTAATATTGCCACATTATTGGCTATTTGTTTAACTTCATTAATATTATGGGTCACATAAATAATGGGTATATTTAACTCATTAGATAATTTTTCAATATAGATTAATAATTCCTTTTTTCTTGGCATATCAAGTGCCGAAAGCGGTTCATCCATCAATAGCAATAACGGGTTGGTTAATAGCGCTCGGCCAATTGCCACTCGTTGCTTTTCGCCACCAGACAAAGTGGCTGGATAACGATTTAATAATGAACGAATATTAAGCACGTTGACGATTTCGTCAAATTTTGACAGATTTAAATTCTTAGCGCCATAAGTAAGGTTTTTTATAACTTTATAATGAGGGAAAAGTAATGCATCTTGAAAAATGGTGCCAATCTGCCTATTTTCTGGGGTAATAAAAAGATGTCTATTGCAATCAACCAGAGGGGTATTATTTAGTTGGATATAGCCATGATCAGGCTTAATTAACCCATTAATAAGGTTAATTAGTGTGGATTTTCCCGATCCAGAAACCCCTAAAATAGCGGTGATACCTTGACATTTTATGTCATGCTTGAATTGGAACGAAAATGAAGCCAGTTGTTTGCTAATTTGTATTTGTAACATGAGTTATTATCCTACAATTTTGTTTTTATGCCAACGATTTAACCATTCGGATAAAAAAAGTGCAATTAGTGATAACACAACTGAAATAATACAAAGCCGTAGTGCACTGTGTTCACCATTGGGAATTTGCAGAAATGTATACATTGCAAGAGGTAAAGTGCGGGTTTCACCTTGAATATTTGATACGAACGTAATGGTTGCACCAAATTCTCCTAAACAACGAGCAAAACCTAGCACCATTCCCATTAAAATGCCAGGAACAGCTAAAGGTAACGTGATAGTTATAAACACTCGCCATTTATGAGCACCAAGAGTACGAGCTACGTTTTCAAGGCGGATATCAATCGATTCAATGGCTAAACGAATTGATCGAACCATTAGCGGAAAAGCTACCACCGCCGAAGCTAAAGCTGCCCCCTGCCAATTAAAGCTGAAACTGATATTAAAATTATTATTTAACCATTCACCAATTACACCATGCCGGCCCATAGTTATTAGCAATAAATAACCTAAAACTACGGGAGGTAAAACAAGTGGAAGATGTATAATGCTATCAAATAACGATTTACCAAAAAATTGACAGCGGGCTAATACCCAAGCAGTTAAAATTCCTATTGGTAAGCTAAACCCAATTGCCGAAGTAGCTATCTTTAAACTAAGTAATAAAGTTTGCCATTCAAATTCACTTAATAACATATTTCAAAATACACTTGGCGATAAATTATTTTATTATAAAACCGTATTGTTTAAAAATGGCTTTAGCTTGTGGCGAATTTAAATATTGATAAAAATCGTTTGCTTTGGGATTCAATAAGGTAATGGGATATTCTATAGGCTTAAAAGTATCCATAGGGAATGTCCCAATAATTTTTACCTTATCGCTTACCTTTGCATCTGTGCTATAGACAATACCAAGCGTAGCTTCATTACGCTCGACTAACATGAATGCGTCACGTACATTGCTAGCAGGAGCAAATTGTGGTGACAATTTATTAAATATTCCTAAGTTGGTTAAGGATTCTTTGGCGTAAAGCCCAGCAGGAACATGATCTGGATCGCCAATGGCTATTTTTCCCCCTTTAGGTAAAATTGCTTCCCAGTCAGTTTGAGTATTAATAACAATATGATTTAATTTCGATTGCTTGGGAGCAATAAGAACCAATGTGTTTTTCAAAAGATCTTGTTTATCTTT
This sequence comes from Gilliamella sp. Nev6-6, assembly GCF_001690605.1. Classification (NCBI taxonomy): domain Bacteria; kingdom Pseudomonadati; phylum Pseudomonadota; class Gammaproteobacteria; order Orbales; family Orbaceae; genus Gilliamella; species Gilliamella sp. Nev6-6. The sequence goes on from NZ_LZHP01000004.1 coordinate 7,644, forward strand.
AGCTACGTTATGTTCAATAAGGTAAGTCATCCACTTTTGATCCGCTGACATAAAGATATCAGCAGGGGCACCTTGTTCAATTTGTTTAGCTAATACTGATGATGAAGCAAATGAAAACACAATATCGGTATCTTCATGTTCAACTTTATAAATAGCAGCGATATTCTGTATAGAATCAGTCAATGACGAAGCGGCAAATACCGTTATTTTTTCGGCTGCTGATGCTAAAAAGGTTACTGTCATCATTATGATAATTTGCAAAATTCCAATAACTTTTTTCATTTTACTCCTCACAATAATAGTAAGTTTATTTGGGCTGCCAATGCTATATATTGGATTGATTATTATAAATAAATTTTATGTTATCAATAGAATATTTAATAATCGCTATATAAAAAATAACATATCGATAATAACAAACTTTATTTATAAAGTACAATTAAACAAATTCTATAAAACGGTTTTTTATAAAACAACCAATAAGATTTTTAACTTTTTTGAAGGAATGTCAAAAAGGGTCTACAATAATTACCTTACTCTTTCCTTTAATTAGTTGATTGTTCATGGTGTTACATTATGTTTTCTCCTGAAATTTTATTAACGTTGAATATTCATCAACAGTTATTTACTGACCCGAGGCGCATTGCGTTGTTAAAAGCTATTGAACAAACGGGGTCATTAAGTCAAGCTGCCAAGGAAATTGGGGTCAGCTATAAAACAGCATGGGACGCTATCAATGAGATTAACAAGCTAGCGCCTAAGCCTTTTTTAATTACAGCAATTGGTGGTAAAAATGGAGGAGGAACTAAGTTGAGTGCCTATGCTGTTAGGTTTATTCAACTTTATGAATTATTAACTCATCTACAACAAAAAGCATTTAATATTCTTAGTGACGACAAAATTCCATTAGATGATATTCTAAAAGCCACAGCCAGTTTATCTTTGCAAACTAGTGCACGTAATCAGTTATATGGTGCTGTTAAACAGATTCAAACAAGTGGGATTGCTGGATTTATTACTGTGCAGTTAAGTGATAATAAAACAGAACTAAAAGCTTACATCACTCAACCAAGTATTGAACGGTTAAAGTTGGGTACAGATAAAACAGTCTTGTTGCTAATTAAAGCTCCCTTAATTGAATTGAACGATGCTAATGAGAACTGCCTATCGGTCACTATTGAAAAAATCACGACTGATGGCAAATGGAGTGAAATCGCTTGCTCACTACCCTCTGGCATTGTGCTTTATGCTAGCAAATTAGCTAATGAAATTAAGCAATCGAGATTAATTATAGGCAAACAGGTTAAACTATCTATTAATCCACAACATATTATTGTTACTACATTAGTTTAGTAATATGAGGTTATCATGCTACAGATAGAAAATGCACATTTTAAAATTAATGACTACCAAGTTTTTACCATTGAATCATTAACAATTCAACAAGCTGGTAATGTTGCTTTTGTGGGGCGTAATGGCAGTGGTAAATCTGTACTTGCTAAAGCATTGGCAGGCAAACAAAAACTATTATCAGGGAAAATTATCAATCAATTTAAATCTATAGTTCATATCTCTTTTGAACAACTTCAAAAACTGATTAATGATGAATGGAAGCGAAACAATACTGACATGTTAAGTGAAGGTGAAAATGATACGGGGCTGAGCACTGAACAAATTATTCAACAAAATATGAGTAATCAAGAGCTTTGCCAGCAACTAGCACAACAATTTGGGATTGAACATTTATTACTTAGACGTTTTAAATATCTTTCAACGGGGGAAACACGTAAAACGCTAATCTGCCGAGCGCTAATGCAACAACCTGATTTTTTAATATTAGATGAACCTTTTGATGGTTTAGATACCGCATCCCGTGAAAATTTAGTAGAAATACTTGCAGTGCTTGCAAAGCAAGGAGTCACTATTGCTCTTGTTTTAAATCGATTTAACGAGATCCCTACTTTTATCGAAAATATTGGTATATTAGCCGATTGTCAACTATTGAAAATTGACACAAAGCACACAATATTAAACGATACAACAGTTAAGCAATTAGCTGATTTAGAAAATATACCCAATATGTCCTTACCAGAGGCCGATGAACCCCCAACACCATTAGCCGATCAATTAGATCGTGTCATATTAAAAAATGGTTATGTCTATTATGATGATACAGCAATTATTAATGGATTAACTTGGCAAGTAAAAGCCAAGCAAAATTGGCAAATTGTTGGGCCTAATGGCGCAGGTAAATCAACATTATTAAGTTTAATAACAGGCGATCATCCGCAAGGATATAGCAATGATCTTACTTTATTTGGGCGCAAACGTGGTTCGGGTGAAACGATTTGGGATATTAAACGCCATATCGGTTATGTGAGCAGTAGCTTGCATTTGAATTATCGTGTTAGTTCTAGTGTTAAAACCGTGTTATTGTCTGGCTATTTTGATTCGATTGGTGTTTACCAAGCAACAAGTGATAAACAAGCTAAACTGGTTGATGAATGGTTACAATTGCTAGGGTTGCAAGCGCAAGCAGATAAACCGTTTCAGTCGCTTTCTTGGGGGCAACAAAGGTTAATACTTATTGCCAGAGCTTTGGTCAAACATCCGACACTGCTTATTTTAGATGAACCGTTACAAGGACTTGATCATCTTAATAGAGAATTAGTAAAACGCTGGATAGATCGTTTAATTAATGAGGGGCACACACAGTTGATATTTGTTTCCCATCATGCTGAGGATGCCCCAAAATGCATCACACATCGATTAACTTTTGTTCCTGAGTTTGATCATAGCTATCAATATCAAATTGAACAGCTAAGTAAAATAATTAGTTAGAACTATTAAAATTGATGTTAAAAATAGAAATGATCTTCAAAATAAAAAGGATTTTTTTTGAAAATTTATCTTGATAAATGAAAACATTTTATAAAGGCTACACTTATGAAGTTATCCCCGTTACCTGTGGATAACTCTGTTAATATTTTATTGAAAAAAGCGCTAACCTCAGTCACTATCAGGATTTTTCTTGATTTGATTGTAACTTAAGCACAAAAATGTTTTTTGTTTAATATCAATAAGATACCATAAATCAAGAGGTGCATTTGTTGTTTTTTTTATAAATTAAAAAGGAAGCTGAACAAAAAATAGAAGATTTTTGAAGGTCAAGTCCTTTTGGGGATAATTTTTTATTAATAGGTAAAATATTAGGTTGTGAGTAATGAAAAAATTTAAATTATGTTCCGAATTTAAGCCCGCTGGTGATCAACCTGAAGCTATAAAAAAAATTAATCAAAATCTTGATGACGGAATTGCACATCAAACTTTATTAGGGGTAACAGGATCGGGTAAAACATTTACTATGGCAAATGTTATTGCTCAGCATAACCGCCCTACAATCATTTTGGCGCCCAATAAAACATTAGCAGCCCAGTTATATGGCGAAATGAAGGCTTTTTTCCCGGAAAATGCGGTGGAATATTTTGTATCTTATTATGATTACTATCAACCTGAATCTTATGTGCCATCAACTGATACTTTTATTGAAAAAGATGCATCAATCAATGAACATATAGAACAAATGCGTCTTTCTGCCACTAAATCACTATTAGAACGGCGTGATGTTGTGATCGTTGCTTCGGTTTCAGCCATTTATGGTTTAGGTGCGCCAGAAACGTATATGTCGATGATACTGCACTTAACAAAAGGCACGATTACTGATCAGCGCTCAATCTTAACTCGTTTGGCTGAATTGCAATACACTCGTAACGAAATAAACTTTAGTCGTGGTACGTTTCGCGTGAGGGGGGACGTGATAGATATTTTTCCTGCTGACTCTGATGAGCTTGCTGTACGTGTTGAGCTATTTGATGATGAAGTCGATCGTATTGTAATGTTCGATCCTTTAACAGGTAGCAGTGTTAGTGAAGTATCGCGAATCACCATTTATCCTAAAACGCACTATGTTACACCAAGAAATATTATGGAAAATGCCATAGCACAAATTAAACAGGAGCTAAAAGAACGGCAAAAGGTGTTATTAGACAATAATCGCCTATTGGAAGAGCAACGTTTAACCCAGCGAACACTATTTGATATTGAAATGATGAGTGAACTTGGTTACTGCTCTGGGATAGAAAATTACTCACGCTTTCTAGCTCAACGCAATCCAGGTGATCCACCTGCAACGTTATTTGATTACTTGCCAGCAGATGGTTTATTGTTTATTGACGAATCTCATGTTGCTATTCCGCAATTGGGGGCAATGTATAATGGTGATCGTTCTCGAAAACTTAATTTGGTTGAATATGGATTCCGCTTACCATCAGCGCTAGACAATCGACCTTTAAAGTTTACTGAATTTGAAAATATTATGCCACAAACTATTTATGTATCAGCAACACCAGCCAAATATGAAATAGAAAAATCTGGTGGAGAAATCATTGAGCAAGTAGTTAGGCCTACGGGGCTGCTCGATCCTATTATCGAGGTTAGGCCCGTTGCTACACAAGTTGATGATCTGCTATCTGAAATCAAAATTCGTATTAATAACGACGAGCGAATATTAGTAACTACACTAACTAAACGTATGGCAGAGAACTTAACTGATTATTTGTCAGAACATAGTGTCAATGTAAAATACTTACATTCAGATATCAACACAGTTGAACGAATGGAAATAATTCGAGATTTACGCTTAGGAAAAGTGGATGTACTCGTTGGGATTAACTTATTAAGAGAAGGGCTAGATATACCAGAAGTCTCTTTAGTGGCAATATTAGATGCTGATCGCGAAGGTTTTTTGCGCTCGGAAAGTTCTCTCATTCAAACCGTTGGGCGCGCAGCTCGAAATGTGAATGGTAAAGCCATATTGTATGCTGATAGAATAACGCCAGCTATGCAAAAAACGATTGACGAAACTGCTCGCCGTCGAAAAAAACAAGAAGACTTTAATACAACGCATGGCATTACACCAAAATCGGTACGCAAAGAAATTAAAGACATATTAGAAGCAGGTTTAAGCACTAAAAAGTCAACAGCCAAAGTACAGGCATTTGAACCAGGCAAACCATACCATTATGTTTCAGTTAAAGAAGTACAAGCAAAAGTGAAAGAACTTGAAGCAATGATGTATGAAGCTGCTCAAAATCTTGAATTTGAAAAAGCAGGTGTGTTGCGTGATGAAATAAAAAAATTACGTGCGGATTTTATAAAAGTATCTTGATGGCGCATTTAACAAGGAAAAAAGATGACAATAACTCGAATTGATCCAGATGATCGTTGGTCTGAAGCTGTGATCCATAATAACGTTATTTATTACACAAGCGTTCCTACTAATCTTGAAAATGACGCTTATGTGCAAACCAAAAGTGCATTAGCTGAAATTGACAAAATATTAGCCCGAGCTAACAGTGATAAAACGCGTATATTAGATGTAACATTATTTTTAGTTAATAAAAGTGACTTTGCAGGGATGAATAAAGCATGGGACGAATGGGTAGCTAAAGGTAGTGCACCAGTACGTTGTACAGTGCAAGCTGAGTTAATGAAAAAAGAATATTTGATAGAAATTAAAATCGTGGCAGCAGTAAAAGCCTAGTTTTTCTATTATCGCCGATACTATTCGGCTACCTCTAAGGTCATTTTCTTTACCTCGTTAATTGTAGTTTTTTTGTTGCTAAGTGATAAAGCCATTATGATCCCCATTAACAAAATTTTAGTGTATACTTTGCATACATTCTATTTTAATTATTCTCACATTTGCTATGCACACTCAACCTAAAATTGCCATTGTTATGGGATCTAAAAGTGATTGGAATACAATGCAACATGCCGCTGATATTCTTGATACATTGATTATTCCCTACCATGTTGAAATCGTTTCTGCTCACCGTACTCCTGATAAATTATTTCGCTTTGCCGAAGATGCTAAGCAAAAAGGCTTTGATGTGATCATTGCGGGTGCTGGTGGTGCTGCCCATTTACCTGGCATGTTAGCAGCCAAAACACTCGTTCCTGTATTCGGTGTTCCCGTGCAAACTGCTACCCTAAGTGGCGTTGATAGCTTATATTCCATTGTGCAAATGCCTAAAGGCATTCCTGTTGGCACATTGGCAATAGGTAAATCAGGGGCAGCCAATGCGGCATTACTTGCTGCGCAAATTTTAGCTTTGCATGATAAAGCTATTTATCAACGTTTATCAACATGGCGATTAAATCAAACGGATGATGTATTAAATCATCCCGATCCAAGAGTGAATGCATAATATGAAACTTCGATCTGTTTGTGTACTGGGTAACGGGCAATTAGGACGAATGCTTAAGCAAGCTGGTGAACCATTAGGTATTAAAGTCTACCCTGTAGGGTTAGAGGAAGAACCAACGACAATTCCATATCAACAATCAGTGATAACCGCCGAAATAGAACGTTGGTCAGATACACCATTTACACAGATTCTAGCTAAACACCCTCATTTTATTAATCGAGATATCTTTCCGCTTATTGCTGATCGTTTAACGCAAAAACAGCTACTCGATCAACTTGGTTTACCTACCGCCAAATGGTTTTTACTTAATCAATCTCAGGATTGGCAAAAACTGTTTACCGAACTGGGTGAGCTATTAATTGTTAAACGCCGCACTGGTGGTTATGATGGGCGAGGGCAATGGCGAATTTCGGTTAATAACCCAATAAACGTGCCAGATGATCTCTATCAGCACGCTATTGTTGAACAAGCTATTCCATTTGACAAAGAGATGTCATTAGTGGGCGCTCGTAACGCAAAAGGTGAAACAGTATTTTATCCTCTTACCCATAACTTACATCAAGATGGCATATTAAAAATGAGTGTTGCAGTACCTAATGCTTCCCATTCATTATTACAGGCAAAAGCTGAAAAAATGCTATCTGCCATTATGCATAAATTAAATTATATTGGTGTAATGGCAATGGAGTGTTTTATTGTTGGCGATGATTTACTGATCAATGAACTTGCACCACGTGTGCATAATAGTGGACATTGGACGCAAAATGGTGCCTCAATAAGCCAATTTGAGCTACATCTCCGAGCTATATTAGGGCTGCCATTACCTAAACCTGATGTGTTTTCACCTTCGGTTATGGTTAATTTAATTGGCACAGAATTAAATATTAATTGGTTATCTATCGATTTAGTTCATCTACATTGGTATGAAAAAGAAGTCCGAGTTGGGCGTAAAGTAGGGCATTTAAATTTAACTCATAATCAACCTGACAAATTGCTAAAAGCATTAGACACTTTAATATTGCTATTGCCTTGTGATTATCAAATAAGCATTGAATGGGCAAAACAAAAATTATTGTAATTTAGTAAGTTAAACCAATCAAGGCGATTAAATTTAAGGGTAGATCTATGGTCAACTTCAACCAAAAAATTAATTATCAGCGTTACGCCAGTAAACAGCGTGAAATACTGTCTGATGAGTACTCAATAGTGCGTTGTTTTGAAAGCGATCGCGAGCGTATTATTAATTCCGCTGCCATTCGTCGATTACAACAAAAAACGCAAGTCTTTCCACTAGAACGAAATTCAGTGGTTAGAACACGGCTCACTCATTCTATGGAAGTGCAACAAGTGGGTCGCTATATTGTTAAAGAAATCGTCAATCGACTAAGCAAATCTAGGCAACTAGAAAAATATGGATTTGATAATTGCGTAATGGCTATCGAAAGTCTGGTTGAGATGGCCTGTTTAATGCACGATATTGGCAATCCCCCATTTGGTCATTTTGGTGAGGCTGCTATTAATCAATGGTTTACGTTACGCCTAGGGCTTGGAAAACCCACAGCTTATAGTGAACTTGATATAAATGATAACGATACCGATGAAATCAAAAAACTTAAAATAAAAATCCGCCAAGATCTATCTAATTTTGAAGGTAATGCACAAGCAATTCGATTAGTGCATACAATATTGCGTCTTAATTTAACCTATTCACAAATTGCCTCAATTCTTAAATATTCCAAACCGGCCTATTGGTCTAAACAAGTGCCGGTTGAATTTTCTTATTTAATGAAAAAGCCAGGTTATTATTTATCAGAAGAGCCATTTATAAAAGAGCTATCTAAACAGCTTGATATTAAACCATTCCATCGATATCCATTGACCTACATTATGGAAGCTGCCGACGATATCTCATATTGCATTGCAGATCTAGAAGATGCTGTTGAAAAGAAAACCCTAACAGTAAAACAGCTCTACGTATACCTAGCAGAAGCATGGGGACCAGTTAAAAAAGACGATCTGTTTGATACCGTTGTGAATCGACCTTATGAAAACTTAAAACAGAATGGATTTGATGCTATTGGTATTGATCAGTTCTTTATGTATTTACGTGTTAACACTATCGGTAAGCTGGTACCCCATGCAGCGGAACGTGTTATTGAAAATATTGAAGCAATCTATCATGGATCATTTAATTATGCTTTACTTGAAGATCATAGCGCTGAATATAAATTACTAAATATTTTTAAAAAAGTTGGATTTGAACATGTATTCAGTCATGAATCGGTCGAAAATATTGAACTTCAAGGATACCGAATTATTAGTGGGTTGCTTGATATTTATAGTCCATTGCTTAATATGCCAACTCATGACTTTTTAAAATTGGTTGACAATCAATATCACAAACATTATCCCATTGAGACACGCTTATATCATAAATTATCCTCAAAACATTGTGTCGCTTATAAACAAGCAATCAGCGAACTTAATTCAAATAAAACAAGTTTCGTGTGTATGGAATTTTATTACCGATGCCGATTATTGCAAGATTATATTAGTGGTATGACCGATCACTTTGCTTATGATGAATATCGCAAGTTAATGGTCACATTCTAGCTTGTAGCAATTGATTAAATGATTGGGCACTACTAATATGCATTGGCACCAGATTAGTGCGTGGCTAATAGTTAAAGTATCCAAATAAACTGTAATTATTTATATTACTCATCATTGAGAAAAACGATTAAGCCTAGATCTTTATTTCAACTACCTTCCATATTCTTTTTAAATAACGCAATTTAGTTCAAGTTATCAATTTCTGGCATGTTCTTTGCATTATTCATTTTGTATCTCAAATTTATTAGGAGCATTAAATGAAATTAGTCACTGTAGTTATAAAACCTTTCAAATTAGAAGAAGTTAGAGAAGCGTTATCTAATATAGGTATTACAGGATTAACTGTCACTGAGGTTAAAGGTTTTGGGCGTCAAAAAGGCCATGCAGAGCTATATCGTGGTGCCGAATATAATGTCAATTTTTTACCTAAAGTTAAAATCGACTTAGCCATTAGCGATGATCAGCTTGACGAGGTTATTAGCACTGTAGCTAAGGCTGCGCATACTGGCAAAATTGGCGATGGCAAAATTTTTGTCACTGCACTTGAACATGTAGTGCGTATACGCACTGGTGAAACCGATGACTCGGCGCTGTAATTTATTGTTAAGGGTATCATTATGTTGAAAAAAGCTATTTTATATTTAACGATTTTATTTTCAAGTTCTGCTTTTGCTGGAGAAGTTGGCATAGCTGATAAAGCTGATAATGGATTTATGATGATCTGCACAGCATTAGTTCTGTTTATGTCTATTCCGGGCATTGCTTTATTTTATGGTGGTTTATTGCGCTCTAAAAATGTGTTATCGATGTTAACACAAGTATTGGTTGTTTTTTCGCTAATTTCTGTGTTATGGATTGTTTATGGTTATTCACTTGCTTTTGGAGAGGGTAACTGGTTTTATGGAAATTTGAATCACGCATTATTAATAGGTATAAGTATTACTAATGTATCAGGAGCTATTTATGAATTAATTTGGGTCGCATTCCAAGGATCGTTTGCTTGCATTACCTGTTGCTTAATTCTGGGAGCTTTTGCTGAACGGATTCGTTTTTCAGCAGTACTCATTTTTATGGTGCTATGGTTTACATTTTCATATATTCCTATGGCGCATATGGTATGGGGTGGTGGTATCTTAGGTGATGAGGGAGCACTTGATTTTGCCGGTGGCACTGTAGTACATATTAATGCAGCGGTTGCAGGAATAATTGGTGCTTATTTTATCAAAAATCGCATTGGTTATAATCGTGAACCACTAAAACCGTTTAATTTGCCTTATGTTTATCTTGGTGCAGCCATTCTTTATATTGGATGGTTTGGCTTCAACGCCGGCTCATCAACACATGCTGACGAAATTGCTGGTTTAGCTTTTATTAACACAGTTGCAGCAACTGCCGCCGCAGTTTTAGCATGGACATTGGCTGAATGGTTCTTCCGCGGAAAACCATCTTGCCTTGGTTCAGCATCGGGTGTGATAGCTGGATTAGTAGGGGTAACGCCAGCCGCAGGTCTAGTCGGGGTAGGTGGGGCTATGTTAATTGGCTTTATTTGTGGTTTTGCTGGTGTTTGGGGCGTATCAACACTCAAACGAATTCTAAAAATTGATGACACTTGTGACGTATTTGGTGTACATGGTGTATGTGGCATCGTCGGTTGCATATTAACAGGTGTATTTGCATCAGAATCCTTAGGCGGTGTCGGTTATACACAAGGTATTACTATGGTAAGCCAAGTTGCTATTCAGTTGATGAGTATTATAACTTGTGTAATTTGGACCACGGTTATTTCTTTTATTTCTTATAAAATTGCAGATCTTTGCGTTGGTTTGCGTGTGTCAGAAGAACATGAAAGAGAAGGGCTTGACATCAATAGCCATGGTGAAAGTGCATTTAATAGTTAATCACTAACCGAAGCAGTCATTAATTAAAAATTGGATATAAAAACAGATTTAAACTAAAAATAATTTACAGGGAGATATTCCTGTAATTTGTGGTTTTTATTATAGGAATTGCTAGTGGTGTTTAGAGTAATTTAGGAAATTACTGAACAAATATACATGGAAAAATTAACGCCATATTACAGATAAGCGATATGGCTCTTATATTATAAAGAAAAAATAGCTGTCACTGATTTGGCTTAACGCTTTATGGTTAGTTGCTCAATCGTTTGTAGCGTATCAGAATGCCTTGTGAAAGTTTTTTCCCTTAACCAGCGAAATGAACGTTATGTCAAAACGTGTAATAGCCATCGAATCAATCACAAATTCACCAAACTACTTAATCCACAAACTAATGGCAGAGTAGGATGAGTGATACAAACTTTGAATTGAGATATGAAATAATCAGCAACTGTTTAGCGTTTCAAAAGGTAGAAGATAAAATCTTAAGAGATTTCTCTAAAAACATCTTATGATGTTTTTAGAGAATTAATTTAACCATAAAGTATAAAAACTCAGTGTTGTAACTCTTCTTAAAATAGTACAGCAAAAAGTAAAAAATTTTCTATGATAAAAGCAAAAGAGAATGTAATTATGAAAAAAAGACTGAACATCAAATTGTATCTATTTTAAAAGAAGCTGAAGCAGGTATTCCTGTCAAGGAACTGTGCCGTAAATATGGCATGGATAATTTAACTTTCTATAAGTGGCGGGAAAAATAGAGCGGAATGGAAACGTCGGATATTAAACGCTTAAAGGAGCTGGAGGCTGAAAACCGCAAGCTTAAGCAGATGTTTGCCGAACTGAGCTTAAAATCCCAGCTTCAGGAAGAAATCATAAAAAAGCTTTAGTGCCCACAAAGGCACGTAAAACGTGGGCACAGCAACTACAAAAAAATCATTCAGTCACTATTACGATGAGTTGTGTCATTGTTGGTTTAAGCCGTTATGCTTACTATTACCAACCTAAGTTGCAGGATGATTCGGTGATTGTTTCGGTGTTGAATGCTATCACAGACTGGCATTTACACTGGGGCTTTCTAAATGTTTTAATCGAATCAGAAAACTGGGATATCGTTGGAATCATAAACATGTTTATTGGGTGTATTGTGAGTTAAAACTGAATCTTAAAACAAAACGAAAACAACGAATTTCACCTCGGGAGCTAGAAATGTTATTGACTCCCAATAAACAAGGTGAATGTTGGTCAATGGATTTTATGAGTGACAGTAGTCGTAATCAACGTCGCTTTAGAACATTCAATGTCATCGATGACTTTAATCGTGAGGCGTTAGGTATTGATATTGCAGTAAGCTTACCAGCAGGAAGGATTACCCGTTACTTAGATAAACTGGCCGAATATCATGAGTATCCATTAAAAATATGGGTCGATAATGGGCCAGAATTTACAGGAAATACCTTTATAAACTAGGCTTATATCCAACTGCCCTTACCAAAATGGCTATATTGAACGATTTAATCGTACCTATAGCACGGAAGTACTCGATTTATCTCTTTTTAACAACTTAGCGCAAGCAAGGAAAATAACAGAAGAATGGTTGATGATTTATAACACCAAAAGACCACATGAGGCATTAAATAACATGACACCGCTCGAATATAAAACACTAAAATAGGCAGCTTAATTTTCTACGTGAGTTGTGTACTAAGTTTGGGGGTATTTACAGTATTTTTCTAAAATTTATATTTTTTATCCAAAAATGCAAAAAAACTAGCCAACCATTTCTAAAGCGGTTATACTTTCACCGCTTTAGAAAGGTAAGCTTGTTAAATAAGCTGTAATGGTATAAAACACAAACAAAACAAAATGTTATATAGCGGGAAAACCATCATGCATTATCATTTTAGGCACAAGGCACAAGGCACAAGGCAAACTTATACCCTAAATTTATCAAATAACCCTATTTGGCGAGTTTTTACGCAAAAATCATTTATATCTTCGAAACTATTCGCGAAATTATTTTCAAAAAAACCATTAGCATTAGCGCTGTTGTTATTGCCGTACTCCTTAGAATCGCAGGCATTATCGGCCACCACCACGAATACCATTCAGGGCACAGCACCTTATTTAACCTTTGATGGTGGTGCGTCCCATGCAGATTCAGTTATTTCCTTATTATCAGTAACGTTGCCCGGAAACCAAATTATTAATGCATCAAATGATAGCTCAAGTCTGGAAAGCCCATTAGTGTTAGATAAACTTTCAGCCACTTTTGCTGATATTAAGACGTTAGTGCCCCATGGGAATTATCCAGAGGCGTTGACAGATGACGTTATTGGTTCCAATGGTTATTGGAAGGATGATGATGGCGATACACTTCGTCATGTCAATTCGAGTAAATTAAAAATTAAATGGCAAAATTTATATGGTCAAGATATTACTAATTATGTTAAGGATAACTTAGATAAAGCATTAAATGGGTGTGATGCACCTTATCAACTCACGTTAGAAGTTGAAGATGTGAGCATTAAGACGGAATATGGTATTCCTTCTGAAAGTGATAAATTTACTGGGGATAGGCATACCTATTATCTTTATCCCAAAATGGATAAACCTCAATTTTGTTATGCTATGCCTAACTTAGAATATGATTTGCATTCAAATGATATACCTTATGATGGAGCAGTTTCTTCTCTTAACGATCCGAATGGTGATTGGAATAAATATAGAGGATTTTATGCTTACAACCCATCCAATCCTGAGGTAAACTTTCCAACCACAGGCTCTCATAATTTATTTTTTTACTTGAGTGTTGCAGGAATGAAAGCACAAGATATTCTTGATACGAATGGCAGAACAATCTCGGCGGGAGGGGTAACATTAACGTTAAATGCTGAAAATACGCTACCTACAGGGTTAGTAAAAATTAACTTAATGGGCCCTAAGGAGAGCAATCCTAGTTCTTTTATTCCTTCAACATTTTATTTACGCGATAAAAAAAATAGACTATTGTACAGTTTTAGGTTAGAGCGTTGGTATGTGGCTAAAAAAGGCGGCGCAGGCGGTTATCAAAATGCAGTAGCATTTTGTAATAACTTTAATGGTGGTGGATATCGTATGACCAAAGTGCTTGATTTTACTAATGCAAATAGGACAGATGGTATGCCAGATTGGCAAAATGGTATTGCAGACTCAACTTATTTACGAAAAATCAGTTATAAAGCAAATGGGTATTGGATGGGGGGATTGTTTAGTGAATGGGGGCGTATGACTCAGATTTACTATAAAGACAGTGATTGGGAGTTTTTTAGAGTAGGAGATCCTGATTGGAATGACATTAATCTGGCGCATTATTGGACGTCAGACCAACGTGTGAACAATTACGTTGTAGACAATTACGTTGTAGAAGCTAATTCTGGTATAGTTGGCAGTAGATTTCATTCGGATCAATCCTATAGAGTTGCTTGTGTTACACCTTGATTTCTCTCATTTCAATAATGACTATTTAAAACAAAATACTTAGTATTTTGTTTTAAATAGTAGATTAAATCTTTCAGCTATAAAATCTTTATATTAATTTAACCATAAAGTTTATAACCATCCGTGATGAGTAATTGTTACAATTTAGCTATTCAAAAGATAGAGCATAAAACTTAAGCGATTAATTAACTATTATAATACGAGTAAATTGCATAAAGTAATTTCAGAGAAAATGCCTTATGCTTTTTTAGAGGATTATTCTAACATTAAATTTTAACTAACAATATTCCCGATAAGCACGTTTGTTATATCCATTGATAGCCTAGCTTTTTTGGGATACGATAAAAATATTTAGGAAAACCTCAGGATAAATGTTTTTGTGCTATTTCGCTAAATATTAACGTAATTATTGGAGCATACAATAATTTAGGTTGGTAATATAAGTACAACTCATGGCAATTGAATTTTTGTTAATTGCTCCAATTAATCATCCCAAAGCATAATTGCATTATCATCAGTTAAAATTAAAGGTGGAGCAAAAAGATACTCTTTAACTTTAGCGGGTAAAGCTTGCATATCATTAAAATTAAACTGCAACTCAGGGTAAGCGTTAGCGATTTTTTTGATTCGAGTATCTAATAACTCCTTTACCTTATTAGATTCTTTGGTAATAGCAATTTCATCTTTCAGCATACTAATCTGCTTTTTATGATGCTCTGATTCAAATATTTCATTAAAAATAAAGGAAAAACCGCCTTTATTAGTTCTATTACTATCATGATACTCCCTATATTCGGAATGGTGTAATTTAAGTTCCTTAACACGTAATGCAATAATCTCATCAATATGATCAGTATAATAATTTAATGTAGGATCTAAATAAGCTAATGTTCTATGTTCAGGTATTGCATCATTACTATGTACTAAGGTAAATAAAGGTTTTTTAAATGTCTTCATTCTGTCACTTCCTTTTTAATTAAAAGAAAAAGGTAACAAGACCTTCAATACCAAAAAGCGATTGTTACATTTTACGTAAAGATCTTTAAGGGTAACATGGCGCTTTAATATAAAGATCAATAATATTTCCAATAGTTATTTTAATTCTTCAAGAAATATTCAAACTAATGAGTTCGAATTACAAAGCAAAAAAGTTTAAAAAATAAAAGGCTATTGGTAACAGCCTTCGCTAGATAAACAGTTCCAAATGAAAAATAACTAAAGCATGTTCGTAACATACTAATACTCAAAATACCAATTGTTATATTCTAAGGCTAGGCTAAATAGTCTTATTTACTTATAGGTCATGTTTTAAAGGCGAAGATGGTATCAACCAATAGCACAACGCCTTTACTTAATACTTGACTAAAACATCTCAAGAGTCGAATAACGAACTATTTAAATAGTCATGACTCTTATTAAGACACATTTAGTTTTGGAGAGTTCAATAATATTGCTAGATATAATTTTTTTTGTTAAAGGTTCTTCTTTAAACCTCATAAATACAATGTAAAACTAACACATATATCATAATAATTTTTAACATGTTTGATTGCTAATGCGTAAAAATAGAGTGACTTATAAAGTTATTCATCTTTGGACTAAATTTTAGCAAAGCTAGCTAAATTGACAAAACAACTATAGATATGGTGAAGATAAATTAGGTTTTCAATACCCGAGGGCATTATTACTTCATTGCTTTTGCAATACTAACAAATAAAGCTAGTTCACTATTTATTAATCAAGACGAAGTTGAATTATTATACCACTTTTTTACTAAATAATAAATATAAATGTTATTCAACACTTCAGTTAAGTATCTAATCAATGCTTAATAATAAGCTAAAGGTGGGCTGGATTGTTTTTTAAATGCAACTAATCTTTTACTTAAAGTAGTATGTTATTTAATGGTTAAAAATGACTTACAATAAACTATACGGGTTTATATTGTTTTAAAAACGATTATTAATTAATTTTTAAATAAAATGAGCCAAAAACAACTAAAATAAATAATAAGGGCAGGGTATTCGCCTACCCAGTTATTTTGAGTTAATTCACTTTTTTATGTTTTTTAAGTTCGGTAAAGCAATTGTGAGCAGGATGATAATCACGCCTACCCATTGGTTAAAATAAACCGATTCATGCAAATAAAAAAATGAACAAGTCACCGCAACAGGTAGCTCTGCAGCTGACAGAATCGCACTCAAAGAAATACCTATTCTAGGTATTCCGATCGAAAATAAAAAAGGAGGTAACACAGTTCCAAGTAATGCTAATAAAAATCCTAATTGATATAGTTTATCGCTAATATCAAGCTTAAAGAAAAACAAAGGTGGAAAAATTAAAAAGGTGATAAAGCATGCGCCAGTAATCATTAAAGCACTTTTTTCAAGTTTAGGTAATTCATTACCAATATTGCTACTAGAACTAATAAAGAGCGAATACATTAGTGCAGCTAGAAAGCCGAAAAAGCAACCTGTTAAATTTAAACTAATATCTTGATTAAAAATACCAGCTGCTAAGCTACTTCCAAAAATAATCACAATAACGGTGATTAGTTGGGTGATAGAGGGTTTATTTTTGAAAATAACAAAATCAATAATGACACTAATCCATAAATATTGCATTAATAAAATAATTGCAATTGATGCAGGTACTAATTGCACGCATTGATAATAACAAATACCTACTAACCCAGGAAAAAGCCCAACGGCAAAAACCTTCCATTTTTTTGTTAGTTGAGGTATTTTAGTAGCCGAATTTGATAATGCATTATCCGTTGTTGTTTTGGGCTTGCGGATTGTTTTAACAATAAGGTGAAGGCTCCATAACATTAGCATCCCCAAAAAACACTGGACACCAGTAACTTCGCCTAGTGTATAGCCCGTTTTATAAGCAGTTTTTACAATTGAAGAAAGCACACCAAAACTACATGCACCTAAGAAAACCAAAAAACCACCTAAAAATTTATCTTTCATAATTAAATCTCGTAACACTAAAAAAATAACATTGTTGAATATATCGACAAAAAACACAATAAAAGCCCTAGGGGACTTGTTTTATTCGCCCCCCTATGGCTTTTAACTCATTTATTTAAAAAATGTAGCAAAACAGTGATAAGTGATATTCTAAAGTCCGCTAATCTACATAAACAAGGGATTACTCTACAGAATTGTTTTTAGTATAGTTATAATTAAATGAATAATAAAAAACAATACCTAGCACAAGTGCATAACAAGCAAAAATTAACCAAATTGTTTGCCAATCCTTAACACCATTATGCGTACAGATGTCAACAACAACACCACTTAAAATTGAGCCAAAATAAGCACCAATTCCGTTGACCATGGTCATAAATAGTCCTTGAGCGCTAGCTCGAATATTTGAGTTAACTTCTTTTTCAATAAAAATAGAGCCTGAAATATTAAAAAAGTCGAATGCACAGCCGTAAACGATCATTGAAAGCATAAGTAGTGCAAACCCGAAAGGCGTTGGATCACCAAATGCAAATAAACCAAATCTGAGAGTCCAAGCAATTATGCTTATCATTATGACTTTTTTAATACCAAATTTTTTGAGAAAAAATGGGATAGTTAAGATAAACGCAACTTCAGCCATTTGTGAAACAGATAATAAGATAGCGGGGTATTGTACAATTAAACTATTTTGAAATTCCTGGGTTTTACCAAAATCATGTAAGAAAGCGCCACCAAAAGTATTAGTGACTTGTAATATTGCACCAAGCAACATAGCAAATAGAAAAAATACAGCCATTACTGGGTTTTTAAATAACACAAACGCATCTAACCCTAAATAAGAACTCCAAGACTGTTTTGGTTTTTTTTGCGTTTCGATATTGGGTAAGGTTGAGCTATAAATCGCAAGTATTAAAGAGGCAATGCAAGCAATATAGAGTTGAGCAGCGCTCAACTCTAATTTACATAAACTGACAGTCCACATTGCAATAATAAAACCTACTGTACCAAAGACGCGTATTTTAGGGAATGTGGCTACCGTATCTAAGTTATCTTTATCTAAACAGTGATAACTAATTGAGTTAGATAAAGCAATAGTAGGCATATACGCTAACGCATTGCCTAACATCGCCCAAAATAAAAGCGTTGCATTGTTTATTGATGCAGCATAAAAAAGTGCAATTGCACAAATGGCATGGCAAAACATATAAAGATGTTTGGCTTGCAAAAACTTATCAGCGATAATACCAACAATAAATGGGGTAATTAATGCAGCCAAAGCTTTAGTGCTAAAAATCATTGATACTTCAACACCTGAAAAGTGCAAAGTATTTAGTAGATAAGCACCAAAAGTCACCAACCAGCTTCCCCAAATAAAATATTGGAAAAACATCATTATTTTTAATCTATTTTTTATGTTCATTGTTTATTCCTAAAATAAAGTAAAATCTTTTATAGAAAACCACAAATAAAAAGTACTGATTAAAAACGTTCAATCGTTTTTGTAATAAGTTGTAAAAAGGTTGATTTAACGCGTTCTGCTGTTTCTATCACTTCTTCATGCCCTAGCGGTTGATCTAAAATGCCACAAGCCATATTGGTTAAGCATGAAATACCAATGGTTTTTATACCTGAATGATGCGCTATAATGGCTTCTGGTACGGTTGACATACCAACCGCATCGGCACCTAAAACGCGGATCATTCTAATTTCGGCTGGTGTTTCATAAGTTGGGCCAGTCCACCAAGCGTAAACACCTTCACGTAAGGTAATATTAAGTTCATTTGCTACATCCATTACTGTTGCGCGCAATTGTTTGTTATAAAGTTCACTTACATCTAAAAAGCGCACGCCTAAATCAGGGTTATTAGGTCCAATAAGTGGATTATTAGCAGTTAGGTTGATATGATCGGTAATCAGCATTAAATCGCCTGGTTTAAAGCCAGTATTCACAGCGCCACATGCATTAGTAATAATCAATTTTTCAACACCTAACATTTTCATCACTCTAACAGGAAAAGTGACTTGATCTAACGAAAATCCTTCATAATAGTGAAAGCGACCTTTCATTGCCACTACTGTTTTGTCGCCACATTTTCCAATAACTAGTTCATTGGCATGACCAACGGCGCCAGATTTTGCAAAATGAGGAATTGTGTCATAAGCAATATGAACGGCATCTTCAAGTGTATCGGCAAAAGGTCCTAGACCTGAACCTAAAATAATACCAATAGTTGGTTTTTTATCTGTGTGTTTTTGAATATAGTTAACGGCTTGTTGAATATCTGAAGTTTGATGCATGATGGTATCCTTTCAAAAAGTTAAATGCTAAAGTAAAACAGGCACAATAAAATAAATAATAATAACCTATTATTTAGCTTAATTGGATAATAAGCTTATAAAGTAACTAAAAAACAGAGTAAACTCTGAGGTATATATTATGATGATCTTCACTCAATAAATAAAGGTGAGAATGGCGGCATCTTGGATTGAATAAGATAATTTTTTTTATTCTTTATTATTCAATAAATTAAAAATTAATTTTTGATAATCAAAATTGATCAAGGCGAAAATCGGCATTAGATTAGTCGATCTTCACCAGAATAGATCACGCTTTTATCACCTCTAAAAAATCCTAATAACGTCAAGTTACACTGTTTGGCTAAATCAACAGCCATTGAGGTTGCAGCTGAAACCGCTAACAAAATCTCTACACCACAATTAGCCGCTTTTTGTACCATTTCGTAGCTAGCACGGCTTGATACTAATACCACGCCTTGTTGAAAGTTAGCGTTGTTAGGCAATTGCATTGCTCTAAATCCAAGCAGTTTATCTAATGCCACATGCCTGCCAATATCTTCAAAACCTGCTATAAATTGCCCTTTCAAATCTAACCACACGGCCGCATGTGTGCAACCAGTCTGTTCACCTACATGTTGAACTTGTGATAAATAGTTTAGCGTAGCACTAAAATCAGTTAGCTTAATCTGGCTTGTTAAAGGCAAAGAAGGAATGGCTTGGTAGACTTGATCTATTTGCTCAGTGCCACAAATACCGCAGCCTGTGCGCCCAGCCAAATTACGGCGTTTCTCCTTTAGTTCACTAAAGCGCCGAGACGAAAGTTCAATTTGCACTTCTATACCTTTGGAGCTATCAACAACATCAATACCATAAATATCATTAACCGATTGAATGATATTCTCAGTTAATGAAAACCCAATTGCAAAATAATGTAAATCTTTTGGTGTTGCCATCATTACCACATGAGAAATTCCGTTATAAATTAATGCAATTGGTTTTTCAATAGCTAGTGTGTCAGGTTGTGGATTTTGTAGTTCACTATTTTTAAATTTACGCACAAGAATTGATTCAATACCGATTGTCATAATTTACCTCTTATTAATTGGGTTATCATTAAAGTTATCATAAGTGCAAGCTCAAATGTTAATAAATTTAAAAAACGCTAATGCTGTGTAAAATTATACAATAGATAGTGCTCTTAGCTCTAAACGCCTAATATTATGGTAAAATGGTTGATTATAATCAATTGATAGTTCACAAGCTAACCCATGTCACTACACGAAATCACATTGACAACCATGCAATTTATTGAGCATCATCAAATTTGGGCGTTACCGATTATATTTTTATTAGCATTTGGTGAGTCATTGGCGATTGTCTCGCTTTTGGTTCCTGCCACTGCCGTTTTATTGGGGATAGGCGCTCTAATCGGTGGCGGTGCAATATCATTTTTACCTGTATTAATTGCTGCTACCATGGGAGCTGTTTTAGGGGATTTCTTATCTTATTGGTTAGGAAAGCACTATCATCAACAAGTTATTGCTTCATGGCCTCTCAATAAACACCCTAAATTAGTTTATCGTGCCGAACAATTCTTTTTGCGCTATGGAGTGCTAGGAGTGTTTATTGGGCGCTTTTTTGGACCATTACGTGCAATTGTGCCATTAATCGCTGGCACAATGCATATGCCAGCTGCCAAATTTAATCTGGCCAATATTGCATCTGCACCCGTCTGGGCATTTGTATTGCTTGCTCCCGGCGCTTTCGGTGTGCCATGGCTAGAGACACTATTTAACTAAATGGTACCAACAGTATAACTACGACGTCCACTTTTGCGACCTAACGCTTCCAAATTGGTTTGTAATGGTGGGAATGGTAATGTCAAATGATGTTCACGATAAGCTTCAAGTATTAGCTTATGTATAGCGCTTCGGAGCATCATGCGGTGTCCCATCTCGGCAGCAAAAACACGTAACTCAAACAACTGAATGCCTTCTTGAATATCTACTAAAAAGACTTGAGGTTCAGGATCGTTAAGCACATATTCACATTCATTTGAAGCTTGTTGTAGTAGTTTGATAACCAGATCACTATCTGCATCAATCGTTGCTGGAATGGTTAACACAATACGCGTTATCGAATCAGATAACGACCAGTTTACCAATTGTTCAGTAATAAAAGCCTTATTAGGCATTACAATTTCTTTGCGATCCCAATCCACAATGGTAATGGCGCGAGTATTTATTTTGGTGATATTGCCTGTTAAATCACGAATTGTCACTGTATCACCAATGCGTACTGGTTTTTCGAATAAAATAATTAAACCCGAAATAAAATTAGCAAATATTTCTTGTAAACCAAAACCTAACCCAACACCGAGTGCAGCAATAAGCCATTGAATTTTAGACCAATCGATACCAATAAAAGAAAACGCAATCATGCAACCTACCATCAAAATAATATATTTTGAAACGGTGGAAATAGCATAGCCTGTTCCTGGAGCTAGCTCTAGATGTTGTAAAATGCCTAATTCTAACAAAGCAGGCAAATTTTTGACTAACTGCACGGTAATTGTCATGATTAAAATCGCAATGCATACCGCTCCAAGAGTAATGTATTGCTCAATTTCAGTGCCGTTAACAATGGCATTTGTTTTCCACAGTTTAATATTATTCATAAAGGCAAAAGCTGAATGTAGCTCTGACCATAACAAAATCATACTAATGAGCGCAATCATCATAATAATTGATCTCACTAAATGTAAAGATTGAGCACTAATAGCATCTAAATCAATAATGGGTTCATCAACGTTGTCGCTAAGTGAATTAATATCTTCATCGTGTGATTTGGCACGTTGCATGCGCTCTAAACGACGTTGCTTGGTGCGCTCAAATTCAATACGGCGCTTTTGGATCCACATCCAACGGCGAATCATAAAATAAATAACTAACAGTGCAAACCAAATAATGACCGATGCTTCAAGACGCCCCAATAGCAATTGGGCCGTCGATAAGTAGCCCAAACAAGCCGCAATAATGGCAAGCCATGGCGCACTCAATAAGATAAACCATAAAATATGACTTAATAAATTATCACCAGAGCTTTTTTTATCAATATAAAGAGGAACCCCTGCACGATGAATGGCGTTAGTCATAAACACTAAAGCAAAGCAGAGGCAAATAAAAGCCGTGCGACCAATGGTGCCAGCAAATTGACGATTGTTGTACTCGTCAAAACTCATGACTATCATTACTAATGGAATCACAAGCCAAATCGAAAGTTGATAATATTTCATTGCTGCACGTACGCTACGTTCAGGCCAACCAAAGTGGGCAATAAAAAGCCCATTCGATGAGGCAAAATGGGCTGAAATAATAAATACCCATAAAATTGGTGCTGCTGCATTCACCCCATAACCTAATGCAAAGGCGACGGGATAATCCCAATTAATCTGCAACGCATAACCAAACACCGCCCACAAAATTGGTACTGGTAACGCCATAATTAATGAAAACATAACCACTTTTAGCGTTAAAGAATAACTATCTTGTGTTACTTTACCGACGCGGCTCGCTGATTTATTTAAAAAAATGTTATATTTAGCGCGCATCTTAAAATGCGCAAACACAAACATTAACGACAAAATAATTAAAAACAGTGGCTTTGGCGCACTAAGCACTTCTGCGCTCGCATTATAAAGTTGTGAAAGGGTATCGATTGAAAAAATCGCATAAACCACATCTTTAGCTAAGTTGATTGGATAGCTCATCGATATTGGGTTGACATCTGCCACCCAAAAAAAGTAACGATGTGCAGCATCGTTCACTTCGTCAATTGCATTGGTGAGTTGCTTATTTGCAATTTTTAATTTAGTTAATTCTAAGATGGTGGTATCCGTGCCAGAAATAAGCGTCTTAAGTAATTCGGTTTGTTCTCGAATTAAACGGCGATATTGCGTGGCTTCTTTCACACTATTAAGTGGATTGGTTAAAGTTGGATAATCACCTAAGGAAGTTAAAATATTGCTATAATTAAGTTGTTGGGCTTTTGCTTCGGCAATTTCGGCATCAAGTGCTTGCGATTTAGGTTTTTCGGGTAAGCGTAATAATTGTTGACGTAAAGTTTCGCCAAGCGCTGTTGAAAAGCTCAGCCATTCACCTTGCTCATCAAGCGTGGCTAGCGTATTTTGTACATGTGAAATCTGTGTAGTGATATTGTTTTGTTCATTAATAATACTGGTTAAATGCGTTTTTTGTAGCTCCATATTTTGTCTGAGCTCATCATTTTTATCACTCAACTGGTGAACAACTTGTGAAAGATCTTCTTCATTATTAATGATTGGCATGGTTTCTTCAGCAAAGGTGAGTGAAGAAAACAACACCACAGCAAGGCACAAAACACTACGAATCCACATAAAGCTATATCCTATTGGCTAATTTTCGACCCACACGAGTAACATCCCCCACCTTAAGATAGCTTTCAAACTCAATGGCATTTGATGCAAAGAGCGTAATAACCGTTGAGCCTAATTTAAAGCATCCCATATCTTGTCCTTTGGTTAATTGTATGCCTTCGGCATAATTCCAGCGTTTCATAATACCTTCACGCGGTGGCGTAATAATGCCTTCCCATAGCACTTCTATACTACCAACAATGGTTGCACCAACTAAAATTTGTGCCATTGGCCCAAATTCGGTTTCAAATAAACAAATTACACGTTCATTACGTGCAAAAATATTTGGAATGCTTTCGGTTGTTGCTTTATTGACTGAAAATAGTGAACCAGGCACATAAATCATCTCACGCAAAATACCGTCACAAGGCATATGAAAACGGTGATAATTTTTAGGTGATAAATAAGTGGTTACATATGAACCATTTTTAAAAAACTTAATCATATCAGCATGACAAGCAACCAGAGATTCTAAAGAATAAAAATGCCCTTTAGCTTGTAACATTTGGGTATCTTGAATAGTACCAAATTGGCTAATGACACCATCGGCCGGCATAATAACTGAGCTATCTCCAGTATCAATCGGGCGCGCATCATCATTCAATTCACGAGCAAAAAAATCATTAAATGTTTTAAATTCTTTTGCATCGCTAATTTTTGCTTCGCTCAAATCTACTTTATATAGTTTACAAAAGCCCATAATCATCCATGTTGTGACCTTTCCCAACTGTTTTTTGGCAAGCCACCCAAATATAGCGGTTAATACCTGTTTAGGTAGAAGATACTGAATAATTGCTTTTAACTGATTTAACATATATCACTCTCAATAAGTTCGCAAATGCGAACATTATAACAATATTTACACATAAAGTGTAAAACGACTGAATCTTATAATATATGATATTGGTTACTTACATTTTTAACACATTGCACACCACAGAAAGCAATATTGTTCATCATTGTATGCATTAGTCACCTAAGTTAGATAAAATTTATTTAACAAAATGGTATGGAAGTAATGAAATAAAAATTCACTTAGTGAATCATCACTTGAGCGGAAAACCTGCACTTCAACTTGATGATGGATGACAATTGATGTGTATTTTGCCACCATAATTAATGAGTGGTGAGGGCTATTTAAAACGCCAAAATGAAAATTTATTAAGGCGTTATTCTTGTCGAATTTAAAGCAAAATTCACAATATGGCGGTAAATAGAAATTATTTTATCCATAGGTATTTTAGTGCTTAATTTTTAAATGAAATAATCATATTATTTGATTATGTGCTACTACTCGCTAAAAAATACAAAAAAGACTAAATTATCGATAATAAACACAGGAATTAATATACATATTGACCATTTCATATAACCAAAAAAGCTGGGCATATTAATCTTATTTTGAGTGGCAATGCTTTTGACCATAAGATTAGGCGCATTGCCGATATAACTCAGTGCCCCCATAAAAACCGATCCCATTGATATAGCGAGTAATGTCTTGTTAAGTGTTGTCATTAATATTACCGCATGACCCGATGCCAAATTGAAAAAAACAAGATAGGTTGGTGCATTATCTAAGAAACCCGAAAGCAAACCAGATAACCAAAAGTACATACTATTAACTGGCTCGCCTTGAGAGTTGGTTACTAGCGATACTAAAGGCGCTAGCGCGCCGTTGCTACCCTTGTGCAAAATAGCTAGCACAGGCACAATAGTAATAAAAATGCCAATAAATAGCTTTCCAACTTCAACGATGGGAGCCCAATTAAATTCATTACCTGCACGTACTTGTTTCGGGGTTATTTTTATCGAAATTATTGTTATGGTAATGAAAATAATATCGCGAATTAAATTAGATAAAGTAATGTGTGCATCTAAAACGGTAAAGTAAATTGATGAGTGCCAAATGCCCGACATTAGTACACTAGCAATAATTACCAATAATAAAAAAATATTTCTTATACCATAAATTTTAACTTTTGTACTTTTTGTGGTTGAAGCCAAAGTGGGCAAATTACCATATTGTAAACGAAAGTAGTGGCAATCAATCATATAATAAATAAATAATAACAACAATGAGTTAAGTAAAATCGGCAATAACATATATTTAACTGTCCAGCCAAAATTAACACCTTTTAAAAAGCCAATGAATAAAGGTGGATCGCCCAGTGGCGTTAGCCCGCCACCAATATTGGCGACTAAAAAGATAAAAAAGATAATCGTGTGCACGGCGCAGTTTCGCTCTCGATTGGCTCTGATTAAAGGACGTATCATTAACATTGCTGCGCCTGTAGTACCCATGATTGAGGCTAATACCGTTCCGATTGCCAGCAAACCAACATTTAGCTTGGGTGTGCTAAGCACATCGCTTTTAATCAAAATTCCGCCTGAAACGGTAAATAGTGCCAACAATAACAAGATAAAAGGAAGATATTCCACCATAATTGCATGAACGGTAATATTGATGGCGGTTTGCAAACCAAATGAAAACAACAAAAAGGCTAAAAATAACAACGTCCAAAAAATAATGATTTTGCCGTAATGGTAGTGCCAAAGTTGTGGCAAAAATAGCGGAATTAACGCAATAGAAAGTAATATCCCCACAAAAGGAATCGCCCAAAGTAGTGATAAATCATATTCGTTAAAACCCATTGCATAAAGATCAAAAGGGAAAAGCAATAATACAAAAAGTGATACCAGCGGTAAGTTAAAATAATTTTTCATGTCATTTTTTACTTTTTTAAATTGGTGCAATTATAACAAATAAAAACTAAAATTAATTTTAAAAAGCGTTTTATTACGTTTTATTCAGTTTTATCAATTAAATACCACAACAGAGACAATTGAAATATTATAATCACGCTATTATAAGCTGGCGTTAACGATAGAGGGTAATAAATTGCTGTACTGATTATTTTCTACTGATATTACACGTGTTTTGCGATGTCGGTATTTTCGCTTAATTGCTCTAAATATTTTATAATAGCGACTATTTAATTTTCAATAAAATAGGAACAGTGTGCCAGTATCATTCAAAAAGCCTTCTTTGCATAGCCGTAATAAACATCAAGACGGTTATTATTTTGATCTGCTCATTCAAACTTTGCCTAGTTTGGCACAGTTTGTTAAGCCCAATGGTTATGGCAATTTGTCGATTGATTTTGCCGATCCTAAAGCAGTTAAAATGCTCAACAAAGCGCTTTTACTCCATTATTACCAGTTATCGTGGTGGGATATTCCTGATGGTTATTTATGCCCGCCAGTTCCTGGAAGGGCGGATTATATTCATTCTTTAGCAGATTTATTAGCACAAGACAACGGTAATCAGATCCCTTGTGGCAAGCAAGTGAAAGTGCTTGATATCGGAGTTGGTGCAAATGTGATTTACCCTATTCTTGGGCGGGCTGAATATGGCTGGTCGTTTGTGGGTAGCGACATTAACCCGATCGCTATTAAAACAGCATCGTTAATTTGCCAAGCTAATAACCTATTAAATGGATATGTGTTATGTCGATTACAGAAAGACAAGACGGCAATTTTTAAACATATTATTAAACCCAAAGAATTTTACATGCTAACACTGTGCAACCCACCATTTCATTCTTCTGAGCAAGAAGCATTAGCCAGTACGCGTAAAAAGCTGACAAATTTAGGTAAGTTAACAAGCCCAACACAAAAAGCAGTTCTTAACTTTGGTGGGCAACATGCTGAGCTTTGTTGTCAAGGTGGTGAAAGTGTTTTTATTACAAAGATGATTAAAGAAAGTGTAGTGTTTAAACATCAATGCTTATGGTTTACTTCGTTAGTATCTAAAAAATCCTCATTAGAATTGATACAAAAACAATTAAAAGCGACAGGTGTCATTGATAGTAAAATTATGCCCATGGCACAAGGACAAAAAGTAAGCCGATTTGTGGCGTGGACATTTTTTAATAAAAATGAGCGTAAAGATCTTTTTAAAAAGATTTCAGGCAATACATCCGTTTCAATAAAAAGCAACTCAGCATATTAACTGTATTTATTTTAAAAGCATTACAAAGGTAAACCAAATATGGGGGGAGGCGTGTCAATTTAGATTTTATTGGTGGTTGAATCTTAATATCGACACCGTTTTTAAGGTATTTAATAGAATAGTAAGTCGTTTTAAATAAAAACGTTAAGTATTGGCGGGTTATTTTACTCGCTTTGGATAAGCTT
Organism: Gilliamella sp. Nev6-6; assembly: GCF_001690605.1. Classification (NCBI taxonomy): domain Bacteria; kingdom Pseudomonadati; phylum Pseudomonadota; class Gammaproteobacteria; order Orbales; family Orbaceae; genus Gilliamella; species Gilliamella sp. Nev6-6. The sequence continues at coordinate 35,824 of NZ_LZHP01000004.1, forward strand.
TGAGTAAATTGTTGTGTGCGTTTTGTTCTGATAACCAATAGGCGTAATTAAAAATAGGAAATGCATTTTTATACATACTTAGATAGATGCAAAAGCACTAGTGAAGGAAAACAACTGGAGAATTTATTTTACTCATCGGATATTTATTTTATTAAAATGAATTCCGATGAGTAGTTAGTATTTATCAGATTAAGTTTGGGCTAATACGGCGTAGCTTTTAAATAATAGGTGGCGGGTTATGATTTATTTCATACCCATTTTTCATTATCTAAAAATCACTAACCATTTAGATGCACCTTTATGTAACTACCCCCTAAAATAGTACAGCAAAAAAGTAGAAAATTCTCTATGATAAAAGTAAAAGAGGATTTAATTATGAAAAAAATGACTGAACATCAAATCGTCGCTATTTTAAAAGAAGCAGAGGCAGGTGTACCCGTTAAAGAGTTGTGCCGTACATATGGCATGGGTAATTCAACTTTCTATAAATGGCGAGAAAAATACAGCGGAATGGAAACGTCGGATATTAAACGCTTAAAGGAGCTGGAGGCTGAAAACCGCAAGCTTAAGCTGATGTTTGCCGAACTGAGCTTAAAATCTCAGCTTCAGGAAGAAATCATAAAAAAGCTTTAGTGCCCACAAAGGCACGTAAAACGTGGGCAAAGCAACTACAACAAAATCATTTGGTTACTATTGCTATGAGTTGTGCCATTGTTGGCTTAAGCCGCTGTGCTTACTATTATCAACCTAAGTTACTGGATGATTCGGTGATTGTTTCGGTGTTGAATGCTATCACAGATAGGCATTTACGTTGGGGCTTTCCTAAATGTTTTCATCGTATCAGAAAGCTCGGCTATCAATGGAATCATAAACGGGTATATCGGGTGTATTGTGAATTAAAGCTTAATCTCAGGGTAAAGCGTAAAAAACGCATTCCTCCACGATGCCCAGAAAGGTTATTAGTCCCCAATAAACAAGGTGAATGTTGGTCAATGGATTTTATGAGTGACAGTAGTCGTAATCAACGTCGCTTTAGGACATTCAATGTCATCGATGACTTTAATCGTGAGGCGTTAGGTATTGATATTGCAGTAAGCTTACTCGCAGGAAGGATTACCCGTTACTTAGATAAACTGGCCGAATATCATGGGTATCCATTAAAAATACGGGTCGATAATGGGCCAGAATTTACAGGAAAAACCTTTATAAACTGGGCTAAATCACATGATATAACCATTGATTATATCCAGCCCGGTAGCCCTTATCAAAATGGCTATATTGAACGATTTAATCGTACCTATCGTACTGAAGTACTCGATTTATATCTTTTTAACAACTTA
>NZ_LZHP01000005.1:0-35651 GCF_001690605.1 Gilliamella sp. Nev6-6
GCAAATTAGAATGAAAAACTGACATTTTTAAAATTCTTTTCAAGTTATTTAAATAAGTTTTAACACAATTAATTTTTATTTATTATTAAGATAGAATATAAATCTGGATATTTGTTATAAAACAAGCGACATAAACACAACTTATAATGAGACTAATTATTTAAGAAAAATATTAAAGACTTGAAGACCATTTTTATAATTCATCTATCAATAATCAGAGTTAACCTATATAAGTAATGTTTTACTTATATAGGTTAAGATTGATAGGGATGATCAAATAATTTTTATAATGGTGTTACATATACTTTGATATTTCCATCCTTAGTAGCAGACATATAGAAATTACCTGTAAATTCATTATTTTTTCCAAGAATACCTGATTTAAACGGAATGAATATATCGGATTTAAAGCTATAATCTCTACTTACTTCTGCTTTACAAACCTTACTTTCCAAATCAAAATTTGCCTTTCCTGGGCAATAACGACTAGTCATTGCAACGCCAGAAAACTTAACCAAATAAGACTTATCCGCTTGGAAATTATAATTTTTAGGTAATAATTCATTTAATGAATATCGAAAACCTTTTATAATTGAGGTCGTGTTGGTTAATGAATTTTCCATATCAAGAGGCACTACGATCACTTTTATCGTTTCTGTTTGTTTGGCTAGTAGATAGATATTTCCTGTGAAGTGACTATCTCCATGAAGGATACCTGACTTAGAAGGGATAAAAATATCTGTCTTAAAAGCATCTTTCTCAAAAGTATAATTCCTATTTAAATCCGTTTTGCATTTTTTAGAATTTTCATCAAAATTATTCTTTCCTGAGCAAATACGAGAAGCTATGTTACCAATAAATTCGATCATATAAGACTTATTGGCTTCAAAATAATAGTTTTCTGGTAATAATTCATTAAGTGAATATTTGGCACCTTTTGTTACTAAAAACGTGTCTACTATTGCTTTTGTTTCGTTTATATCACTCTCATATAAGGTATAACTTCCTGTACTATTAGTATCAAATAAATGAATATAATAAGACCAAGATAAATCATCGTTACGAATTTTGGATTGCCAAATATTTTCTGCAGGTAATACCTTGCCATCAGAACGAATTACCTTATTCATCTTTTGATTGCCGAAACTTGGATCAGCTATTTTTACATAAACTTGTCCTTCCGTTTTTGGAAAAACGAGTTTTGTTTCTTTACCAACTGTAGTGAGTGTGGCATTAAGTGATTGATCTGATAGATCTGTGTTGAATCCTTCGGATTCATATACACGAATTACATCACCATCTAATGCTAAAAAGTCTGTAATATTATCTCTATCGGGTAAATCTACTTTTACATTATGAATCAAAGTATGCGTATTTACTGTTTTTAATAAAGATGTTACTGAGCCACCTAACGTATCAGCATGGGTAAAAGTCGCATCAAATTCCACAAATTTACCATGCAAGCTAGTCATCATATCCCAACGCCCAACTTTAGATGAGTGCCCAGCAATATCACCAAAATCTAATAATAAACTTTTGTTGACCGCATGATCCCCCATATAGCTACCTAAAATATTGAAGTCAATCAATAAATTTTGTTTATTTTCAACAATTTTAGGTTGTGCAGAATCGATGACAGTTTTATAAGAAGTACCATGACCTTCATTCTTAACGCGTACACCTAATGTAAAAGGAATAGAGGGTTCAATTTCAGGCGTAAAGGGATCATCCCCATAAACTTCGCTTGGTATAAAATAATCTAATGTTAATAACGGCTGAGGTTTAATTACAACATAATCAGGTGGAACTTCTACGCTTACTTCTTGTCCATTCAATGTATAAGTAACTTTAGCTCCAATATAATATAATGTATCATCAGATTGCGCCGCACCATATGCAGGAACAATTAACCAATGAGCTTCAGCTTTAGTCTTTGCTTTTATCTCACCATCACCATTAATACTATTAATGCCAGATAATGAGTTAATGCGATAAAAAAACTTTGCATCGTTATCATTAGCATTTTGAGTTGTCGCTACTTGTTGATTATTTCTATCAGTAAAGAGCAATTCTATACGTATATTTTTTAGTATCGAATCCTCTAGGCCATTATTAATTATCATTCGAGCATCAAATGCTTGTCTCTCAAATGATAATTTTTGTTCTATAACTATTTTTACTTCTGCACATATCGCATCTTGCGCAAATACTAACTTGCTAGAAATAACGCTACAGAAGAAAAAAAGTATCCATATAAAGTACCGATAATATTTTTGTCTGCATTTTAAAAGTATGTTCATTTATAATTGACCTTTTATAATATTTTTATTCTGAATGAATCCATTTATAAGCGAATAAAATAACTTTTCCTATTCTTTATAGATTGCTCTCTAGGAATCGTTTAATAAAGCTCAAGGCTTTATTTTTTATATCTATAAGCAATTAGTGTGGATAATTAAGTAAATTAATAAACTATTACTACTAATTAACTACTGTCTAATTCTGAATCCAAATACATTGCTAGTTCACAATTTGTTATCCCTATTATCAAATGCCAATGTTTTTTTCATTAATATAAAATTAATCATTAAGCATATAGATAATCAAGAAAGATAATCTTATTTTAGTATAAAAAATAACAATTATAATAATTAATAAGAAATGAAATTTGTAATAAGTTCTCTTGTTAGTATTTAGATGAAACATTCTTTATTTGTTTTTAAACAAAAGAATTTATAATTTTTAATGTATTATGTTTTGATATTAAAACTAATTTAGATCTAAAAAACTAAATTCAGCTTACTTCATATCGATTTAGAGGGATTTGCTTATAATAGTGAAATAATGCAACAACGCTAGTAATGTCAGAATTGGCGCAATGTCGTTTGTCAATAGAGGAATTCCAGATAATTGCACTGTTTATACACAAAAAAACAAATACAATTACCCAGAGCGGTTAATTATTACAGTGGCTTTTCTGGCCAATTGGTGTCTGGCGCCGTATCAACATCAATGCGATTGAGTAAAGCTCGGTATTTTTTCCAATCCGCGTATAACGCCTTTTCTTCATCAGTTGCAATATCAGTATCAATTGCATCTTGTAGATAATCAATTTGCGTAGTAGCTTCGCTTAATAGCTGTTTTTTCTGTGCTGTTGCAACATTTACATGGTGCTGATGCTGTTTATTTTCATCTAATATCCATGCTTCACCGTTCCAAGAATCAAACTCAGAATTTGGTTTTAACAGTGTGTAATCTGTAGGAATGTCGCCAATTTCTGTTACTGTTGATTCTACGCCTGTTGTAGTTGAGTAGATTTTTTTACCTCGGTAATCATTAAGGTAAACCCATTTGTTGTCTTGACGAACAATCGCTTTATCTTCTTTCACCGATTTCGGTGCATCAATGCATGAGTTAGCCGGCACACCGACGCCAACTTGTAAATACTGATAACTGGCATTTTTGTACTCGCCAGTTAGCACGTCAAAATTGTAAATAACTGCATAACCTGCTTTCTCTGTTAATCCGTTTTTATCTAAAACAGCAAATTCTGGTTGTAATTGATATTTCATTGTAAATCCTCTTATTTGTTATTCAGCTTTAACTATGTACATAAATGCGATGTTTCTAGGTCTGTTTTCATTAGCAGTCGGTACAACTTGAGATGCATCAAAAAAAACACCTCCAGCACTACTAATATCGATGTGCATAGGAGTATGACCAGCATCTTTTTCAAAATATCTAAACGCTCCATTTGCTATAGGCTCTGATGAAAACGTCTCAGAAATCGGTGATATTTCACCATGAATATTGCGAATGGCATCACCCTGCCAGCTCAAGATTTGCCTACCTGGGTCAACACCACGTGCATTATCCCATCCACGTATAAACTCACCCCGCAAGTCTGGTAGCCGACCCCACGGGAAAACAGATGCTAGCTTTGGAAACTGATTTACATCAAATGACGCGCCATTGCATTCAAACCATCCCGTTGGCGGACGATCTTGTGGCCACGGCAGCGGGATACCGACAGGCAAAAAGCTATTAACGTTTGCTGTTGTAATTGCTTCGTACCAGTTTTTTTTGCCTTCTTTAGTATCGCAACGATAGTAAACTCTCGGTATTTTACTTTTAACTACTGATAATTGTTCAATTTTCCAATTCGGGTTGTTGCTTGGGTACGCTAATAGTGTCGCAGAGCTATCCCCCTCAGAAAATAGCAAATCAGGAAAATCTGATGTTCTGCATTGATAAAAACCGCCAGATAAATGTTCGTCAAAATTATTAGCAATAGCACCGACTGACGAACCGAGACCAAAATCACCAGTTTTTAACACTGATTTATTTTTAATTGTCACATCATCAACGTTTTGAAAACACCATTGTTTTTTATCTGTTATATACGCTAATTTTGTTGACCATTTTTTTATTTGCTCGTCGTAAAAAATAAATGACAGACTATTACTCAGTGTACGTAATACAAACTCGTTATTGCTATCTGCATGTTTAAATTTAATACCAGCTGATGTGGCAGCCATTCGTAATTGCCCCGTCATTTCGTCACCAGATTTTTTTACCGCACCCGCCGCTAAATCGTTAACTTTTTTCACAGCTAAGCTCGTCGCAGCTTCTGTTTCTGATGTGCTGTTAGTTGCTGAACTAAGTCGTACTTTACCTTTTCTGACAAATTCTTTAATAGCGCTGGCGAGTTGGTCATGCTTAGATTTATCAAGTTTAATGCCTGCGGATTCAATCGCATTAGCAATTTCTTCTTGAATGGCATCGCAATACAAATAGTCTAGCTGAGTGGCTGGTGTACCCGTTTGTGGGTTACCTCGGGTAAAACCATTTTTTCCTTGCCCGAACTTATCTTTTTGGGCAGTGGCTGTATCAATTCTATGCATTTGTTACTCCGTATTTAAAAATTACATAAGTGTGTGATGGGCATAATTTATCAATTATGCATTCGATTTGTTTATCACCCCACTTTCTCAAAGATGAATCACATTCATCGTTACAAGTCATGTCTGTGATTTGATAATTGTGAGGGATATTTACTATCCAGTAAAAACGCCACTCCTCATCATATAGATAATCGTCACATGTTGATTCACAAGTAAATATATCATTGTTATAGTTTGTAATCGTGGCATCTGTATAACCGTTGGCTTTTAGTACTTGTAGAAAAAAATCTTTACTGATACCACCAACCAAATTTATTTTTGAATCCAAACGGTTGCGCCGTATTGTTAGCGTTTGAAACTCAGATGGATAACAGCTATCCGGTAATCCACATATTTGTTCATATCTATCTATAAGTTCTGTTGTCGTCTTAGGGTTAACCTCTTGCATTAAATCATCTAATCTAGCGTGAGTGTTTGATAATGTTAATGCCAGTGATAGCAGTATTGGCTCTGATTTATTCCACGCAGGGCCATAGGGCAATAAGTGCCCTACCATATTTCGGTATTGTTTGTCTAAATCCATTCAATCCCTCCAAAAGCAGCAACCTGATGTTTTTCTATAAAAATATCTTTGTCGGGATAAACTAATTCATGGGCATATTCGCCAAATGATGCGCTTATCACTTCGCTAATTCGTGACCTAAATAACGTTGTTTGTGGATTGCCTTCTCTTAATAAAAATGACTTCAATTCGGCTTCTATTTGATAGCGAATTTCTGGATTATCAGGGGTGACCATAATTTTAAAATTAATGGGTTTGGGTGCAGAAGAAAAAACGAGCAGCATGGCGCCAGCAACCGGTGCGAGTGGTTCAATATGTTTTTTTATATTTTCAATAGTTGTACTATCTAAAATTGGGTTAACCGGATCGCTATTTGCCACCATTATGCCAACGCTACCCGCCCCCGCCCAATGGCGGTAACACCACGCACGTGTAACATCGTGAACCTCTTTTGCCCACTGGATATAATCTTGGTCAGCCCCACTTTGAGGTGTGTAATACCACCTGTCGATAACTCGTTTTCTAAATGCCTCTAAATCTTCAATATCGGCACCTGATTCTATTGAATTGGCAAAACACGTTGATGATAGACCTGTAACTGGGGTAATCAGTGACATTTTTGTGCCATCATCACAATTGCCTTTTTTGCCTACCTCATCACAAACAACGGGCACTCTTAAAACGTTATTTATAGATGTTATCGTTTCAGTAACTGTATACAGACACTGATCTATCTGGCGCCTGATTTTTTGGCCTTTTGTGATAGTTATTCCATCAGATATTTCATCAAATCGAACATAACCAGCAGCTGGAATTGGCTGTTTTCTATAGCAACGTTTCATATTGCCATGCCGAATTAGCCAATTTTCGTCAGCCTGATCGGGCAAAATATTTTTGGACATATTTTCAATATAGCCTAATAGCATATGTGTAGCCCCTGCGATAACTCGCCCATAGACTTCAGGATCGTTGCGTCGCAATGAAATTAATTCATCATCGACGGCTAAGCGCGCATATAAATCATTGCGTATCGTTGTGATTAAATCGGGTAAGGTTGGTCTTAAAAATCCACTAGACATTAATATCACTCCATAAATTGTCAAACCTAAATTCTTCACTGCTGCCATCTTTTTTGTAAATATTGATAGTAGCAACTAAAACGGTTAAATCGGTTCGCTTTACTGAAACATCAATACGTGACGTCAGCCCGTCATCAATCATCCATTGCACCGCCTCTTTTATATAAATTTTTGCAAAATTGGCGGTTTGATTGGTTAATTTAGATCGAGATAATAAATAAAGCCGTGATCCAATTTTGTCATTTGCTATACTAGGATAAGAATCGCCCCACCAACCAAAGGGGTGTTTTGAATCATCACTGGTATTTTTGCGTCGCCATGTGAATAGCGAAATGATTAAGGCTCGGTACAGTGGTTTTGTATGTGATGACATTGACATCAGTTTGTCATTAATGTTTATAAACATGTTACTAACTCACAGAATAAGGAATAAAAAATGAAAAAATTATCTTTATTAGCTTTGGTTTTATTAGCAAGTTCAGCAAGTACGGAGTAAAAAGAACTGCCATAAACCGCTAAACAGTTTGATAAAGGCATAAAAAAATACTTCAAAACATTTCCACAGTGCGCAGAAATAAAAATAGATGAGTTGCGTTTATTCAATGATGGTGCAAATGGTTATCAAGAATTTCAATTAGGTAATATCACGTTTGCCGTCATGTTAAACATTGACGAAAAAGATAAGCTCACTAATATTCAAATAATATCATCTGGTAATGCTAAAAATGAGCAAGCACGACAAGGTATGTTATGCTCAACTTATGCAGTAATGAGGATGTTACAACCTAAACTAGCATCTAAAAACGACGCATTAAAACAGGCGGGTCACCTGTGGGTGCTAGCAAAAGGTGCCCTGTTTGAAATGGCGTATTATTTTGACAATAATAAAGGCGCAATTTGCCCTATTTGAATTAAACGTTTATACAAACTAACCCATTTTTTGATTTGGGTTGTGTGTTACGGTACTTGTTTCATTATGTGTATGTCCATTATAAATGGTTCTGATGTTTGAAATAGTGCTGGTTTTATCTGCTATTTCTCCAGATGATTTGAATAATGGCGTATTAAATTGTGTTCCTGATGATGCGCTAACAACTAAATTTTTAGTATTTAGTTCAATTGCATCATCAGCGTTAACAATAAATTTTTTAGTTTTTACGTTAATCTCGTTATTACGGTTAAAAATAATAGCGTCACCCTCGTCTGTGTAAATGGCAACCTCGCCTTTTTTGAGCGATGTAATACGATAACGTCGGTCACCTGTGGTTAAAATCACACCATGCGATTTATCACCATCTAAGAATAATGCAACAGCTTCTGCGCCATCTAATGGCCTTGATGTGAACCCATACGGCTCGATATGCTCAATATCACTTTTTTGTTCACCGCCCGACATTTTGATTTGTAACGTTTGGCATTTGCTGTTGCTATCACTAAATGTTATATAGCCACGAGAAACTAGGTTCATTATTTTATTTAAAACTTTACGCATTAGAATACCTCACCATCTGGTTACTTACCTTTTTTCTTCTTGTCAGGCAAATAGGCTTCAACGGGACCTATTTTTAATTCGCATAACGTTCCACGACTGCTTAAGCTATATTTAACTTCAGCAATAACCAGTTTTTCATTATCGTAACCCAGCAGCGGATCATTAACGACAACCATTTGATTAGGTTTCCATAACGTTCCGTCCCCCTGACGCCAACCTTGTACGGTGTAAGTGACTTCTCTGGTTTTGCTTGCTCTCAGCACTTTTTCCATTTCACAGCGTTCTTGGCAAGTACCGTTATTCGAGTCGCCAGACTGCTTTATGATTAATGGACGATAACGAACAATTTCCTCATCTTTAGATGTGGCGCTAACGGATGCTAGCGTTGCTTCACCAAAGTTTTCATCATCACCGACGCTTTGCCCTGAGACAAAATAATCGGAATATCGATCCTCGATACTATTTCCAGTATCCGCCGACAAAATATTAGCTCCTAAAACCAAAGCTGTTTTTGCCTCATCGAAACCGATATCACCAATGACAACTTGCCCTTGCTCGTCATCAAATACAATAATTTGTTGCATACCCATTATTTTACTAATGACATCAAAAACAGTGTCCCCTTGATCCGCTTGAATGCTAATAGCACCAACATCATTACCTTGGTTGATAACGTTTAGCTTAAACGGTTTAACTAAATCTTGAATAACTTGAATAGTTGAACTACCGCTATATTGTTTGGGTACTGCACTACAATCAATACAATCAGCGGTTTTACTTCTGCCAACAATACCCATTGATAGTGATCCCGCATCATATCGAATCGGCAATGCTTCAACGTACCCCGTTAAAACCACGTCATCATCAATATACACTTCAACTAAATCACCATTTTTAACATCAATTTTTGCTTCTGAAGCATCGCCTGATGATGGCCATTGTCGAGTAATAGTGACATTAAAATCACGGGCTAGTCGTTCAATACCCGCCGAAATACTTACATCAGTCCAACCGCCAAAGTATTTGTGATTAATTTTTAACAACACTTTATTATCGCTCATGGTTTGGGTACTCTCAGTTCTTTAACGGGCACAAAACCAGGATGAAGGACGTTGTTGCGAATTGATATATCATCATAACGTGTCGCATTGTTATAGAGATAGTGCGCTAAAACTAAATCGGGCAATACGTCATTAGGCATATAAACAATGGTTTTTTCTATTTTGATTAAACGTGCATTGATATCTTGGTTAACTGCAGCTTTTAATTTTACTAGTGCAATGTACAAACCATCATGCTCGGTTCTTGACAGTTCTTTATCAAACGATTCATTAATAGCATCTTTGATATCCAGCAAATCATCAAATGAAATGGTATTACTTTTTTCAACTGTTGATGATGTTGATATGGTTGAGCTTGTTATGTTAGCCTGTGAATTGTTTATGTTCCCATTTGGCAAAGTATCGCCTCTGCTGAAATAATTCTCTTTTTTCCCTTTTGTTGATTCTAACGCCACAGGCGCAAAAGCTTGTTTTCTTTTATCTTCAACTTGCTTTGGCAATGACGCAATTATTCGTGATGCTTCTGTCAGTGCGGTTACGCGAATCGCGGTATTGATTAGATTTTGATTTTTCTTTCTTTTTTGGGTCGATTTGCTATCTGTTGACCAAATGGCGCTAGGCAAAACGCTTTTTATAAATAATACGCCGTTAAACACCTTTACTTTGGCTACCAAATCATTTACAGAATTGGAAAATGTTGTTGCGCTTTGCCAAACATTTTTGATTGAATTAATAATGGATGAACCCCCAGCACCAAGAATGGGTGATAAATCACCATTTAGGATTTTAATCACATCATTAACATAGGGAGTTATCGCATTATAAGCATCAGCTATGTCATTTAAAATTGACACGGTTTCATCAAGAATATTACTCAAGACAAAATCGGGCGCGTCGATTAAATCAAAATCTTCAAATGCATCTAGTAGTGCTTGATCTACATTATCTGCATTTTCATCAACCACATCATCTGTTGCGATAGATGAATCGGGGAAGATTAATTCCCCCGCTTCAACAAAAGAGAATGAAATAACACTCATTCGACCGTTTTCAACCGAGTTACTAACGGTTGCCGTGCCGGTAATGTTAACATTCAATTCACCAAATATGGGGTGCATGAGTGTGCCTGCACCTTCTTTCTCGATGGCTTCTACCAGTTTTTCAGCTTGTTCTTTGTGGTCGTCACCAATAACAAACGCATCAATTTTATTTTTACGCGCAGAACGACCTAGATCTTCCGTATAAGGAACATCTCGGAACGGATATTCATGGGTTTCATTACGCCGACCAAATTCAGCTGATGTGTCACTCACTTGGAATGGCACTCCTCGAAAACTTGCTGGTAATAAATCATTTAGCCAATTCATGAAGTTCATCAATAGACTCCTAATGCATATGGATTCCAACCCACATCGGCTTTAGTATCAAAACCCGATGCCTGTTTAGTTTGTTTTACGATAGTCCCTTGCGGGGCATTTTCAAACTTCACAACCAATTCACCATTACTATTTCGATTTGCATTATTATTTGAAAAGTTATTAATTGGCATTTGAGGCGTTTGATAATTGGAGCATGTAACCATTGGTTTGGTCATTTCTTTCGGTAAACTCGCTGTATCAGCCGTAACTTTTACTTTCTTTTCATTGTCACCGAAAAGAAAGTCCCAAGCATCTAGTAGCGGTTGGATGCCAGACTTAACGTTATCCCATAGGTTTTTAAAGAAATTCTGAACACTTTCCCATACCGTTGGTATAACTTCACCCGCATTTTTAAAGGGTTCAATGAATATATCAAAAATCAGCATTACATATGGCTCAATAGACGCCCACAATCCGCTAAAAAACTCATTTACCCTCTGCCAGCCATTTATGATGCTTTCACCACCTGCTTTAAATTCTGCTATAAAATAATCAATAATAGGCATAACGTAAGGTTTTATCACCCCCCATAGCCATTGAAAGAACTTAACTATATCATCCCAGTATGTGATGATTAATGTTGCAGCAATAGCTATACCTGTCATGATTAGCCCAATTGGATTCATGGCCATGACCGTGAAAAGCGCAATTGAAGTAACTCGAACAATTTTAAATGCATTGGATAATGCTATCTGTGCGAAAGCAAATAATTTCGTCGCTAAAGTAATGCTTTTTAAAATTCCTGTATAAGCCACCGTCACTATTTTAAGCGCTATTGAGGAATTTCGAACCGTTTTAAATGCATTAGATAATGCTACCTGCGCGAAAGTAAATAATTTTGTCGCTAAAGTAATGCTTTTTAAAACGCCTGTATGAGCCAATGTCACTATTCTAAGTGCTATTGAGGAATTTCGAACCTTTTTAAATGCATTAGATAATGCTATCTTCGAGAAAGTAAATAATTTTGTCGCTAAAGTAATGCTTTTTAAAACACCTGTATGAGCCAATGTCACTATTTTAAGTGCTATTGAGGAATTTCGAACCTTTTTAAATGTATTAGATAATTTTAATTGAATAGCCGCATGAGACTTTGTTACCCATTTATTAGCTTTGAGTACACCGTTGTAAATATCGATCCCGGTTGTTAGCACACCAACAATAGTATTCACACCTGCACATGCAACACGAAGACCAATTAACCCCACAATCGCCATCGCAGCCATTTTCACGAGTTCAGGATTTTCTTGAATAAAATGCCCGAATGAAACGATTAACGGTTGCATTTGGTTTAATAGTTCGATAAATGTTGGTAATAATGCCTCACCAATTGATAAACTGATATTATTAAGACCATTATTAAAAATTTGTAATTTTTGAGCTACGTTATTTAATCTTAATTCATACTGTTCCTGCATCAAACCAGCGTATTGCGATGCATCCTCAACACGCTTAAAATTAGTTTTTAATAGTTCCAGATTATCAACTAATGGTGAAATTGCAGCAATACTTTCTTTACCAAACAAATCTGCTAGTAATGCAGATTGCCTATCTTTTGGTACTTTACCTAGCGATTCAAGTACTGATGTAATCGCTCCTTCGGCATCTTTCTGCATGATGTTAGCTATTTCAGTTGATGTGAAGCCTAACTGTTGTAATGCCTCTTGTTGTTTCTCAGTCGCAGCCTCACCTGATGCCAGCATCGACATAAAGTTTTTTATACCCGTAGCTGCTTGATCGGTATTTGTACCAACGGAAATAATTGTTGAACTTAATGCAACTAACTTGTCAGCACTGCTACCAGAAATATTATCCAGCGAACCAATTTCTGTAACTACATTTGTAACTACATCTGAAATATCTTTAACTTTTGCATTTTGCGGATTGCTCAACAATTTAATTTTATCAGATAATTCAACAACCTCATTTTGAGTTAGCTTTAAAGCTGTTCGCCATGTTGCCATTGTGCTACTCGCTTCTTCCGCAGAGCTATCAAATGCTATACCCATTTTTACAGCATCTTCGGCAAATTGCTTTAAATCTTCTTTTGGGATACCTGCTTGCCCGCCTGCTGCAACAATTGCGCCGATATCTTTAGCTGCCATTGGTAACGTTAGTGACATTTCACGAATATCTTGCCCCATTTGTTTGAATTGCTCAGGCGTATCAAAGTCAACAACCTTTTTGATGTCAGCCATAACTTCTTCATACGCTATTGCATCTTTCACACCTTTAACAAACGGCGCAGAAATATTAAGGCCAGTTACAGCACCTTTTAGATCAAATTTGGCAAACTTTGAGTTTTGCACACTTTTTTGAAATTTTTCAAGTTTGCCTTTTATATTATTTAATTTTGGCGGTAGCTTATCGATATATTCCTTTGCAGCTTTTAAATTAAAGCTAGTCATAATGTTGATTCCTTGCTATTTTCTATGCGGTTTGCTTGTTCACAGAGTTCAAAGACTTCGGATAGTGAACGTTCTTCAATGATGTAGAAAGGAGAAAGTTGCCAGTACTTGGCAACTTCAAAACAAAGGTTTACAAGATATTCAATGGTGATGATTGGGCTTGCTCCGTTTCCAATGGCGTCTCTGCTTCCTTTACTTGATCCTTTGGGCCAAAGAACATCATAATTTCTCCCGTAATCATTAGAAAATCATAGGGTGTAAGTTGTTCCACCGAGCTTGGTGTAACATTACCTAATGCCACGATGTAATCAGCCACTTTTTTAGGATCGCCAATCATTTGGCTATCAAATGGGAATCCCAATTTTTTGATATCTTTGACGGTAGGCTCTTTTAATTCCAGCACATGTAATTCATTGCCATGTGCCATGATCGGCTGTGATAGTTTAATTTCTTTCATTATTGATAAAATCCTTCTTCACCGTGAAATTCGATTTCTGCTGTACCGTCTTCGGCATTGTGATTAACTTCACCTTCTACCCAAGCATTAGATAAAACGTAAACCTTACCGTTGGCAAGTTCTGCGGTAACTGTCATTGAATCGCTAGACATTAACTTGTCGATTGGAAAATCACGCGGTACTTTAAATGTCCCTTTAATGTACGGAGCTCGGAACGTTTCTTTATAGTGAACGCTATTATCTAATCCCAAAATACTTTCTTTTACATTAGTATTCATTGGGACTTCAATACCGCCTGTTAATGATAGTTGGTTGGCATCAACTTTAATATAAGTTGTTCCTGCAATACGTCGTTGTGTCATTAGTTTTTCTCCTCTGGATATTGCAATCTAAACTGTGCTAACACAGCAAAAACGCGTAATTGATTAACGAGATCAGGTGGGAATAACACATCTAATCGATTAGGATCGTTGACATTTCGTTCAACAATTAAGTTCTTTTTGAACACATCAAAGTTTTCAACTAAACCTAATAATTCTAATTGTCGATATGTTGCATTAATTTCCGCTTTAGCGACGGAAGGGGTGATAATTGCCTGCCCTGCACCAAATCGCGTGCCGTCATTTGCTAGTTTATGCCGTGGGTATTTAGATGTGATCACACTGCGTAATTTACGTAATACATACGCTAGCGTATGCAAGGTTTCACTATCTAAATAGCTATTATCAGCAACGCCGTAGCTATTACGTTGATAGGTTGTGATATCACGTTGTATTAATAAATTTCCGCTAGAAACATAAGCTGTAGCAATACCATGGCTTAGCAAAGATTGTTGTTCTGTTAGTGTAAACTGATCACTATCTGGTGCGGGTAACGCGCCGTTTAATAAGCCCGTTTGTGTTGGTCGAGCAGGATCGTTACGAATAAAAATTGCATTCCGCGATGTTCGCATTGCAATTAATTCATCAATACCTGTCTGAATGTTTTTTTCATAGCCTGCAACGGTAATATGTTGGTAATTTAATTTATCACCAAATTCGACAAGCTCGGATAAGTCCCCTTTTTTAGCTGTATATGCATGTCCGTATAATTGACGGGTATAACTCCAGCGCCCTACTGTGTCATCCATTTCTTGGTTGAATGTTGCGAGTGATGCTAAGTCATTAAATGGAAAGGCGATAAAATCAAGGAGTTTGTCACCCATCGCGGCAATAACCGGCGTTAAATCTGGAGTACCTGTTCCGCCATGCATTTGCGTGATTGCAATATTTAATCCGTCAGGTGTTTCTTCTCCGCCGATTGTGCCGTAATAGTTAAAGCATAGCGGGATATCATTGCCATTCAATCCTTTGTTTTTGGCTGTTAACGTGATAGTGCTATTGCTAATAGTTGCTGTAACAGGTAAATTGGAATTGGTATTAATTGCATTATTTAGTGCATTGGCAATATTGTCCGCAGTATCCGAAATCGTTACGCGCGATTGAATTTTGCAGTTACCAATATATAAACTTAATATCCCTGTTTCTTCTGCGGTACCTGATATTTGAATAGTACCTGTTGCGTTTGAGCCAGATGCAGGTTCGTCAACAGCAATCACCCATAACTCACCAAAATTATCGGTGTTTCGATAGGATTCAACCATTCTAGATAATTGGCTACCTTGTCCTGCGAGTTTTTTAGCTTGATCTGCAGACGGCATAATAATGAGCTTATTACGTTCAATACTGCTATCAGCTAATGGATAAGCAATAATTAATGAAGCACCGCTATCTTGAATTGTATTAGCCGCAGACGAATCCACTTCCGCATAAAATAATGGAACTTTTATATTGTTAGGAATATTGTTAAAACTAATTGTCATTTTTAGTTACCCTTTTTTTGTTTTAATTTGATGTTGGTTGTTTCTTCAACATCATTATTTGCCAGTCGTCTAGCCCAGTATTGGTTAAACTCAACATGACGACCGCCTTTAGGTAAATAATCCCCGTTATCTGGGTCATATACCTGTTTGTTATTGATAGGTTTAATTATCATTATTGCCCTCATAGATATTATTATTTTGAAAATTCACCGTTACCCCCGAATCTAGTTCATTAATCGTTCCTGATAGAGTATCGAAGTTGCCAATGTTTAACGGGTTATACTGCGGAGGTTTGATGGCATCTGGGTCGTTTGGATCGAATTGCCAATCAGGATCGGGAATTGGATTATCAATAGCATTTAAATCAAAGTGTTGACGAGTATTATCAAAACCAACTTCGCGCACTGCACTAAAATTGAATTGATAAAAAAGTCTTCCCTGATCTAAATCCAGTAAACCGCCACCATCATATTGAATTGGATTATGCGATGGAGAAGGTTCAAGACCGAGTAAAGCTCGCCAAAGTTCGGTTTTTATGTTTTCGACAATGTCATATGCTTCGTGTTGACCTTGTTCATCTAATGGTTTTAATACAACAATAACCCCAAAACTTTCTGTCACATTTTGCCAATAATCTGTTTGTGACTTGTTATCTTGTGCTCTATCATCAAGCGGAACAACATAAGCGGCAGGTAATTTTAAAAGTGCCGTATCTTTAATAGCTGAAAACGCAGCAGCACCGCCAACCCGACCTGCAAAGCTAGGGCTAAAATGGCGTAATGTGTGAACGATATGTGATAATTTCATTGTGTAACCTGCTTCATTGAGTTGACTAGATCTGTAGTTAACGTGTTTTTACGCCATGATGATTCTTTCTTTAATGTACCAATCATGAAATTTTTAAACGGAGTAATCCTTTATGGAAGCCTGATTTGCTATAACAATAACTAGCAATATCAAGCATTACGATGTCGAGACAAATGGTGGAGATAATTTTTCGCTCGGTTAATTGCAGATTTTAGCTATCTATATTGAATAAATTGTTTTATCAGCATTATCTAGCTGTAGGTAGTTCATATCTTTTTATATAAAACGCATAACACAAAAAATTTCGTTTTAGATATGTTAAGCATGCTTTATGCCAATGTGTATAGTTGCATCCGTTTATCATATCTACTGTTTATTTGCACATAAACTCTGTATTATTCTTGGGTGCAATCTCTTTACAATAGTATTCTCGCCAACCATCAATCATGGCTTTGTTGTAGCTGATTGCGCTAGTGAGATGGTAATAATCTTGTTGAGAAGCTCTTGCAAGTCGTAAGGCTTTGCTAGCAGTACTGCTGGCGGTGACACTATCTCGTTTGACGGATTCGACTTTGACGCGCAACTCGATAAAACCATTATCGATATCATGACGTAAAACCGCTGTTTTAGCTTGTCCATTTTTTATCGCCTCAATAATGTTTGATTCTCTTTTGTTACTTCATTGTTATCTTGTAGCTATTTTTCGTACTTTTCTTCAGCTTTATTTGCTCTCACCACTGCAAGCTTTTCATCTTGCCGACATTTGTAGGCGAAATAACAAACAAATAGCAACATACTAATCAATGATATATTTACTTTTGATATTTTTAACATGATGAACCACTCAACAATAACGAGACAAATAAAAACCAACCCCCAGCCGTTGACACCTTTGATAGCCATTATCGATGCGATGATAAAACATAAGATAGACATAACGCCTTCTCCTTTTCTCGCCTGATTACTAAGCCTTTTAGAGCCTTACCACCTGCTTTATTCCACCTTGGGAATTCATTACAAGCCGCCTTATAATCACCGTTATTCAGATGCTTATACATTGTTGATGTTCGCATTTTTGTACATCCAACGTTAAAGGTAATTGAGGTCACAGCGTCAAAAACAGACTGGGGAAGATGAAAGCCTTTAGCATAGCGATTAACACATTGTTCAGCCGTTTTTATGTCATTGACCCAACGCTTTGCTATCTCATCATCAGTATAAATTTTTTGTTCAATATGATTACCCGTTGAGCCAATCCCAACCGTTAATATGTTAGCCGGGCAATAATAAGGCTCTCGTACGCAGGATTCAGCATTACCGATTATTTCCAGACCCGATTGGCTTGTTCTTATGTCATCTGAGTAGTTGGTAATAACAATACCGATTATTACCGAAACACTACAAATCGCACTCTTCGCTATTTTTGTGGTATTTCGCATAGTATTGCTCTCTCAAGTTTTTTTTATGATAAAAATCTCGGCGCTTATATAACCAATTAATAATAAATGTCGCTATTGATAAGATAATACCTACAATAATGGCAATATCATTTAAACTAAGTGCGCCTAAAAGCGTGCATAAAGCGCCCCAGAAATAAGACATCGGTGATGAGTATCTTTCCATGTTAAATATCTTTATGTGAGTTAATAAGGTAACAGCGTACTAGCTATATTGAGTTGTGTGCGTGTCTAGCTTTGCTGTCGATTCTTTGAAAGCCCCCGAGCGTATCTATAAATCAATTTGTTGTCTTGAATTATAGAAAGTGGCGTAGGGGTAACTTTGGATATAAAAAACCGTAATTAAGCGGTGAATGTAAAATATCTCGTGGGCTAATCAGTTGCACAATATAACTCGAATTCTTGTTCTTGATATTTTTCAGCCAATTGACAAAATAAATTTAATATTCTTCTTTCTTTACTTTTCTTATGAGCATGTGGTCTTAATATTGCTAACAGCGCAAATCTCTTAGGATTAAAATCTGAAATAACATAAACAAGAAAAATATCCTTATTAGGCTCTTTAGTGGCGTTGCATCTATAATATTGAGGCTGGTTCTTTGGGAATCGGTTTGGAGGCAACTTTAAATGAATATGTTGAACATTTAGCTCATAGAGCCTGTTTGGTTGCCTATACGGAACATCACGTCCAAAAATATCAGGCACTTTTGTTCGATTACTTTCTATATATTCTTTAAAAACACTAATTAATTGATTTTCAAAATTAGGGAATTCTATAAATGTATCAGCAAATAAATATCTGGCTTCCTCTAAAATTATAACATCAACCATGATTACTAAGCCTTGTTTTTGATTTCGCTTAATAATTTATTAGTTGTATTGTTTGCTAACGATAAAATATGAGTTGTATTTATTCCACTATTATAATAAGTTGGAACCACATCAAGTGAATCCCTTATTTGCATTATTCTTGTAATTTTATTTTTCAAAGACAATATTAAGCGAAGTGAATCTTTAATATCCATCTTTGTAATTAAATTATTATTTATGAATGTAAAAGCTGAGGACTCCACAGAAACTAAATTTTTTAGCATTGCAGAAAAGTCATAATTTTTTATAAAATCACAGGAAAAATCATCAGTTATTTCATATAAAATATTTTCTGAATCTTTCAATGCTTTAACCAAGTCAATATTAAAATAATTGATTACTTTATTTTTTAAATTTATCATTTTAATATCTTCGTGGTTAATTTCACTTTTTGTTTGATACTGAGAGGACAAAGCCATAGCTCCAGACGCAGCTGAATTCAAAGAGACTAAACTCGTAGATAACAATACCGCAACTGCTACTTTACTCTTCATTATTATATTGCCACAATTAGAATTGATGAAAAAATCCTTAGGAATAACGGAAAAATTATATTCAACTTAAAGTAGCAATACAACAACTATTTATCTTTTGACAGATAAACCACAAAAATACATATAAGACTTCATTAATTTTATTCGGTAATAAATCTATAAAAAATTAAAATTAGTTAGATAAAGATTGTTGACCTTTAGTGTAAGTTAACTTACAACAATAAACATCAAGTAAAGGACTTGATAAGGTAAACCCCCGACCTAAGACAAGGGCTTAAGGAGAAGAAAAATGAAAAAGAAAATATTCATTTTAATTCTGCTACTTTTGATAAACTCGCCAGCATTCTGAAGTAGTTCAAAGGAGAAGGAAACCTCTCCGATAACCTTAAATATAACAATTTAATTTTAAAAAATCAAGGCGGATAACATGGCATTAACAAGAGTTGAAATTAATCAAAAAAGTGACCAAAAACGAGGAATTAAAGTGAAAGGCTTCAAACTACACGTTGATGATATCGCATTAATTGAACAAGCAAGTAAAAGCTTAGATATTCCTCAAGCCAAGCTTATTGTTGATGCTGTGAAATTTTACCTTGATAACAAAAAAGCCTCTAATTGAGGCTTTCTTTATTACATTGCTCTGTAATAAATTTATTATCATGACCCTGAATTTGTTTAATTTGTTGATTGCGCTTGCATTCCCATTGTTCAGGCGGATACATTTTATTCCACGCTGTCATTAATTTGTGCTCAGAATCCGATAAGTTAATGTTGTATTTATCTGACATATAAAAATGAGTGCGTGCAATTATGCCTCGAATCTCGTCACGTGGTTGAAATTGACGAGCTTTAAAGTCAACTGCAGATTGACATTGTCCATACTGATTAAATTGATTAGTGAATTGCGAGTATCGGTAGTTAGAACGATCACCGTTAACTTCGCCAATTGCAGGTTGTAGATTATGCATGTCACCTTCCATCAGATTAAACGTAGCATCTTTTTTACACGCCTTACGTCCACCATCTCGCCAACATTGTAAATGGCGCCCAAAATTTTCGGCTGGCATGACATGTTCCCATTCTATGCGAGAAGCTCGAACTTCATTTTTTCTGGGTTTGTAACCACATTTACCAAAATCAACAACGCCCTTTTTATCGTTAAAGCTAAATTCGCAAGCGCAATAAAACTCAGTTTGTTTTGGGTTTGATTTATACAATTTAGTTAATTGGTTTTTTGCTGTATTAAAGTTTTGTGTTGAATTAGCAAAAAAAGAAACAAGCACAAGCGAGATGATAAACTTTTTCATAAATCCGTTTAAAAAACAACTCCAAAATAAATAAAAATATCGAGCGTTCTAATTAAAAATCATCGCACTCAATTAACTATAAGTACCAAGCAAGAAACTTGAAAAAGTAAACCCTCGATCTAAGTTGGGATAAGGAGAAGAAAAATGAAAATACTAATCATTGTTCTTCTACTCCTATTTAAGTTTTCCAGCTTTTTAGTAGTATCAAAGGCGAGAAGAGCCTCGCTTTTGATCTTAACTATAACAATAAAATCTTAAAAAATCAAGGTAGTTAAGATTGCATTAATTAATGTAAATAAGTGAAAACTTAGATAGTTTGCAAGTTTAATTTATGGTTGATACGGTAAAGCTTTGTCTATGAGGTTTTATCTATAAAGTTTTGTTTAAATAGTAAAAAAGCCTCTAAATGAGGCTTTCTTTTAAATTCAATAATGAGCGATGCTCTTGTAAAGTTAATGATTTATGATATTTTCTTGGATTACCACACATCCAACAAGAACAGGCTACCGGTGTTATTACATGCTTTTTAAGCGATTTTCTAGTATTGCCAGAATGAAAATCATGCTTTCTGTTATCTAAACATCGCTTAGCCTGATATCGTCTATATGCTCGTGCTCTCATAAAATGACTTACATATGGAAACAAAAAAAAGCCCAACTATTTTAGTGGACTTAAATTCTGTGCGCTTAAAAACGCATCATGTACATATCATATATTTAAACGTTTAAACAGTCAAGTGTTTTATTGTATATTTCACGCTTTTTTTATTACTATATAATTTGTAGCTCCATTTCTAGTGTATGAATAATTTTAGGCATAGAGTTAAAATAAGGTAGTTTTGTGGTAAAAGCATTAATGTTACCTTTCACCATCACCTAAAAACTTCAATAGAATCAATGAGTTTTCTGAATGACTTTTATCATACCCGATTTGCCGTTTTTCTGTTATATCATCGCCTTTGTTCCTGATATCGTACACTAAGCTACACCTAAACGTACTTTATATCGCTAATCAGATGTTTTGATATAACTAAATAGCCCATTTAATTTGAGCCCACGTTTGGTAATAACCTGACATACTTATATTTAACTGGCATGGCATTTGTCCATTTTGGGGCGAAGCTCACTCATTGCTTCTAAAAGCACTGGTATATCCTTGTGTATACAGGGAACACAATATAATAATAGGGCTTTAAATAGGTTTCGCAAAACCTATTTAAAGCCCTATACATGCGCCCTATACAAATTCATTATAAATCAAAAAAAGGCACATTTATTTTTTTTGATAGAATCATTCAACTTTTTAATAAGTTTTGAGTGTACATTTTTAGTTAATGAACAAAACATATATTTGCTTTGGATTTCTCTTATAACGAAATATTTTTCGTTATAAGAGGATTCTTCATCACTAACTACAGAATATAATTTTATCTTCAAATGATTTGGCAACTTATCAAGTATTAATGTGACATTAGAAAAATTTAAATCATCAATTATAAATTTTTCTTCAAAATGATTTAATTCAAAAAATGTAAACCAATCAGAATTGGTATAGAATAAATCATAATATTTATATTTAGTAAATATTTTATTTTTAATAAAACTAAAACTCATTTACTTAACCTCTAATTGATTTTTTAATATATCAAAATTATCTTCACCTAAAATATTCATTAGTGATTCATTATGATTTGATAAAATACTTGAAACTTTTAACTTCATAAAATTTTTCCCCATTTCTTTTATTTTTCCCAAGTAAAATTCTGCTCATAATTTATTCTCCAAAAAATTCGCATCTGGGTCAACTTCAATGAAAAATTCAATATCTGTAAATGAACGTCCAATTTTTTGGTTCATATGAAATATTGAGATCATTTTTATGATTAATTTCATTGACAGATTTATCTATAACAAAACGTTTTAGATCGGACCACGTCAAAAATTTGTCATTAATACAGTTATCCCTGTGCATACAGGGAACACGGCGTTAGCTAAATCAAATTAACGTAAATATACGGTTTATCCCTGTGTATACAGGGAACACGATGTATGTTTCGTTATCAGCCTTTTTTACGGCGGTTTATCCCTGTGTATACAGGGAACACCGCAACTGCCGAACAGGTTCGAGTTCGTAAAGCGGTTTATCCCTGTGTATACAGGGAACACATTAGCAATATTTGAGCCGTTGACCTTCAGCTCGGTTTATCCCTGTGTATACAGGGAACACATAATTTAATTCATTCCTATTCTGACAGAATGCGGTTTATCCCTGTGTATACAGGGAACACTCTAATTATAACTATTTGTTTTATAAATAAAATAATTAACTAAAATTTTCTACCAATTTTTAAGCGCTTTTGCTAAACCGCTTATTCAACGACCAATTAGATTATATCAGACATAACATTTTGTTTTAAATAAATTTTAATTAACAATCCAAAATACCTCTTTTTATAATCATGGTTATCTACGCCACTTTTGGGAATAATTCAATAATGTGCCCCCGTATAAAACATTCTGCTGCTAATAATATTTTTGTCATTTCTGTTGTTTGCTTACCTAATATTTTTGCTTGCTTACTGCATGAAATGTCACGTAGATAAAAAGAGGTTAATACCGCCCAATATTCAATATTATCCGCTTTGAGCCTTAAAACAGCATTATCAACAATCTGCGCTTCATCTTCTGTTAAATACTGACGGTAATTAAAATCCATTGGTGCGCCGTCAATACCTGCTGACTTAGAGGGGTATTCGGTTCCTATGCGCTTTAAAATGCGTGTGTTTTTCCAGGCGGTTAAAATATCTTTCGTATCTCTCATCATTTTCTCCTTCATTTTTTAATCTTGCTTTATACTCAGCTTTTATCTGTTTGGTTTGTTCCGTCGTGTGTTTTGGGATTCACGATACTCTTTTATTCATCCAATCTTTTTAATACCTATTTTTTTAATCAATTCATCCTCTATTCAATGATATTTCCTGATTTGTGGTTATTATGCGCTAAGCCTTGTTTGTGGACATTTAGCGCATAAAATCGTAGCGATATTTGCTACCTTTTTTTCAAATCTACCGCTTGTTTCAGGTCTACAACATAGTCATACGCTATGTTATCTAACATGTGATAGAACCTAACTTACAGTGATTAATGCTTTGTAGCACAAGCTTTAGCTGTTTTTAGCATCTGTTTAATGTTAGCAATATGCATCAGACTTTTACTTGATGCTCCCTGCTCGGTTTTACATTCAAGCATTGCGAACGTATTTTCTGGTTTTGGTAGATAATAATTAGCGCGATCTTGCGTTAATAGCCCTGTAAAAACCGCATGATTTATAGCGTCAACTCTTTTTTCTTTATCACTGCCTAATGAGACAAAGACTTCAGCAGTACGACCATGCATCATTGATTTATCAACAAGCCGTTCATAGGTATCAATAAACGTTCTTCTTGCGCCAATTTTGTCGCCATTTTGATAGACAATTTTTGCTTGTGCCCATGCCTTTGCTATTTCACCCGTCCATACAACGGTGTTAGTTTCATCACTAGCCAGTATTGCAATTGCCCATGCTTCATCTGGTGACAGATGATTGCTTGCACCACCCATTAGTTTGATTAAATCCGCAGGCTTCGGCATAAATTGACTTTTTCTTACCCATGCGTTTGCCGCTGCTTTTAATGAATTAATCGGATATTGTCCAAGCGTTGACCAGTAAATATTGACTTTAGTTGTGCTTGCTTGTTGCCCGTAAAGCTCAAGTAATCCGCCAATAACTGCTAAAAAATCATCTGTGATCTTTGCCATTACTAACTCCTCATGCTCTCTAGAACGGCTCTATTTCGTTCAGCAAGGGTCATGAATTTAGGTTTGTTAGATTGGCTAAATTTTTGATATTTACCTGCATTGCGTAACCAGTTATTAAACGCCGCATTCCAATCAATGTATTTTTTACCGTTAGCCAAACAGTAATCCCTAAATTTCACAAACTCATTATCCAGATTGACGTTTTCATTTATCGCTATATCTCGATGATGTTCGTTCGGTTTAAATTCATCAGGCAACTGACATGCCCGTTTAGGGTTTTGCGGTTTATCCGCAATAATATCTGTAGTATTCTCTGTAGTAGTTTCTGCAGTAATCTTTGTAGTATTCTCTTGATATAACGAACTTGATTTTGTAGTCATCTCGACATCTACATTGTAGAGATCGGGATGACGACTTTTTATTTGTCGTGATGATTGAATTATAGCGTTGGCGAAATCACTCAAAACTTGATTAACTTTTTCGTTATCAATTTTGTAAAACGTTTTGTGCTCTAATCTTTTTTCGGTAACAATTAACACACCTTTTTCACATAGCTTTTTTATTGCCGTTCGTTGCTCGTTATGTGTTAAGCCTGTTTCATCCTCAAGTTCATCACGTGTTTTATACACACCTAAATTGGACGTTGCCTTATCTTGCCAATAAAATAATTGTGAGAATAAAACAGCAGGGCCAACTCCCCCGAGAGGTTTCGCTAAGCGAGGATAATAAGCGTTAGGACGTCCTATTAATTTTAATGTTTCAACAGCATTCATTAATTGACCCTCATTGAGTATTCAGCGTATTTCTTACCGTTTTTCGCTGTAATCATTCGTTTATCAATGCTAAATCCGATTTGTTTTAAATCGTAAATTGGCGCGCCAAGCCTAAAGCAATCATATTTATTTAGCGCTGGTAACGGATTAATCGTTTTGCCACTTTGCAAGTGGTTGAATATTTTTGCGCATTGGCTACGTGTGTTTTCGTTATTTAATGTGTTCATTATCGCCTCTGTCGTCATTGTTCTGTCTAGGTTGAAAAATTTTTGATATATCTGGTTTGATATCACAAGCGGTAACGGCTCCATTAGTTACTTTCTCGATCAAAAGTGCGTTCTCAAGGCTAATTTCAGATAAGCCATGTAACCATTTCCAAACTGAGGTTTGCGTTTTACCACATGCATCAGCTAATTTTTTTTGACTTCCAGTAAGCAAAATAGCTTTCTCAATTGCTTTGTTTTTCATAAAACCCCTTGTTAACAACTTATGTTGTAAAATATTAGCTTGTGTTTTTGTTAGTGTCAACAACTTAAGATGTTTTACTTTATACAACTTTGGTTGTATTTTGTTTTAATAAAAAGGAGATTGAAAAATGACATTAGCAGATCGATTAACCAAAATAATGAAAGAAAAAAAGATTTCTCAAGCAAAGCTTGGAGAAGCGATTGGAATGTCTCAGACCACAATATGGAAGTTGATGACAGGTAAAACCAAATCAAATAGAAATTTATTGAAGATCGCTGATTATTTAGGTGTTTCGGTGGAATGGTTAGCTAAAGGAGAAGGCGCTCCGCTTAAACAACAAAAAGATGGAACGCCGATGAGCGAATTATCAACAAGAGAAGTGGATGAATGGGATGATAAAACTCCGTTGAATGAAGATGAAGTTGAAGTCCCATATTTTAAATCAATCGAACTTGCAGCTGGACATGGCTGTTCAAGCATGGAAGATCACAACGGCTATAAGCTCAGATTTAGCAAATCTTTCTTTAGAAGAAAAAATGCACAAAAAGAGTTTGTTGTTTGTTTTCCTGCTAAAGGAAATAGCATGGAGCCCGTTATTCCAGATGGAGCAACAGTTGCTGTAAACACACTACAAAAAGATATTCGTGATGGCGATGTTTATGCAATATGCCAAGATGGATTGTGTCGGTTAAAAAGATTGTATTTATTACCAGCAGGAAAAATTAGAATCGTTTCGTACAACTCGGAGGAATACCCAGATGAAGTCGATGATGCGAAGAATATACAAATAATCGGACGAGTATTTCATTGTTCATTTGAAATGTGATTGATGTTATTAAGGAAACATGACTCACTGCTTTGGCGATTTTTAAATAGTTTAAATCAATAATGTAAGGAATGATGTTTGATGGCAGACAATATGGTAAAAGTAGGAAGAATTATTAGTGATTCGGAACCTATCGAAGATGGCATAAATAGTTCTTTCAGATGTATCGCTTGTTGTGATAATGAAGAATATCCTGTTGTAGCGAAGTATATAAAAGGCATTGAGATATTAAAAGAATTAATTTGCGCAATATTAGGTAGACTAATAAATTTACCAATTCCTGAACCCATATTACTATTAGACCAAAATGATGTTTTCTGCTTCGGTTCTCTTGATGTTGGGTATCCAAATCTCTATCATAAATTAAATATTCAAGATCCATATTATATTGAATTTCATTCAATAATTAAAAACTGGAGCGCCCTTGAAAGTGCGTCTTTTTTTGATGAATTTATTATCAATCGCGACCGACATTCTGGTAATTTATTATACAATGGAAAAGATATAGCTATGATTGATCATGGTTTATCAATGCCATTAGATAAATTTACACCAGACTATGAGGAAGATTGGAATAATATATTATTTAATCATTTGCTATGTAAATTTACCGAGTTATCTTGTGAACATAAATTAGATAAAATTGCGCTATGCAACAGATTAACTATTTGGTGCGAAGAAATAGAAGAAATAAATAATAACAATCTAATAGCTAAAGCTATTAATAAAATACCTATTGCTCATAAATCGAAAAATGAGTTACTATATTTTTTAACTAGCCGTAGTGAATTCATTCAAAAAATCATAAACAATAGAATTAACCCAAACCAGATGGATTTTGTAAATGTTTGATAGTAATAAATTATTATTCACAATGTCAAAAGCGCCAACCTATAAAGCTATTTGGGCTCCAATTTATTTTGAGCCAATCATAGGCTCTGGAGAAAAACTTACTATCGCTGTGGTAGCTGTTAGTGAAGGGGGTGAATTTAAAATTAGACAATCTATTAGACAGTGCGTGGTTAAAGCTATGTATGGTAACAAATCAGATCAGTTTAACGCTCTGATTGAATTAATTATTTCTAGCCTTACTTCACATCTAAGCAAAACAAAAATTCTAGAAAACTGGAACGTTCCTATGCAAGGTGTTGTTTTGGGTAAAATAAAAAGCACCTCATCCGGTGATATTATCGGAGTTCTTAGGCAAGCGGTGATGCTAACATCAAGCCTATCGTCCCTTGATTTTTATTCTAACGATCAAGAGAATGACCAATATTCATCAGATAACACTTGGTCAAAATTATTAAAAGATATAACTATAAATAATCATCCAAGCTTCGATCGTTATTTTGATAGAGAATTTAAGGTTGTATCAGAAGCTAGAGCTGCTAAGATATTTTTCCTGAGTGATCGCTCGGCAATTAATACCGAAAGATTAAGACCAAATAACATAGGGACAGATTTAGATAAAAACAAAGCAAGATTGTTAGATTTATTTGCTATCAAGGATCATGATAATCTCTTTACACGAAGTACACATGAGCTTATTGTCTATAGACCGACTGAAGATGATATCACATTTAGCAAGCGACAAATGAAGCGATTAAATGATGCTTTATTAACGCTAGAAGAAGTTGGAGATAGGCACTCAATCATAGTTACCCCTGTAAACACTCCGCAGCAAGCATTAAAAAGAATTGAGCGGGCTGAACTCAATCTTATAGCTTAAATCCCCCCACCCGTTTCATGCGGTTTTTTCATGCCTAAAATTCCTCACCTACAACTTCAAAACACTTTATCGCTCAAAAAACAAGCAATCAAACAACAATTAATTGCACAGAAACAACAATTTAACAACTCCCCCAAAAAATAACAACTTTAGATGTTGATATTAATAACAACTTATGTTGTAATTGTCACATCAAAACAAATCACCTTAACAAAACAATTAAGCAATAGAGCGGTTTTGATAGATAGTCGAACGGCACGGCGTTAAACCTGCGTCGGGCACTTGGTGGGTTCATGAAGAACGGCAATAAGGCACAACAAATAATTTGATAACAAAGGGATAAAACATGGCTAAAAAAGAAATTGAATTAACGCTAATTGTCGAAATTGACGATAACGGGGATTTATTCGCAAAAACACAGGTAAATTTCGATTCAAAAAGTTTGAAAACGATAACAGAGAAAGCTTTCGTTATATATCTCAAGGAAATACTGTCACAACACGCACAGCCGATTGTCGCATCAGCTCTTGCGCTTGCTGAATTGAGAGAAAAATTATCATTATACGAACATGAGTTAGACGATTAAATCAGTGCTCAAATCAAAGCGCATTTAAACAAGTGCGCTTGAATTTGAAATAAGAAAGGAGATAGATGATGTTACATAGAGCTGTAGAAAATAGTTACGAAAATGCTTATTGCAACATGATAAACAATACCGAAATGCAAGACGCTAAAGATGAATGGATTGAAACCAGAGCTGAAGAATTAATCAAGAATTTTGACAATGATAATGATTGGCAAATTATAGAATTACTAAAAATAAAACTAGAAAGTAAAAGCATTGACGCAGACCTTTACAACCAATTTATAACTGATATTTGCTACTCACAAGCCACACTTGAGTATAGCCAAACATTCTGACAGCTGGAAAAACAGCACATTCTACATCCGTTTGCCTTTTTTGAGGGCTTTTAGGGAGCTGATTATGACAAATAAAGATTTTGTAAATTCAAAACAAACCGATAAGTTCAACAAAGATTACAAACTAAACAAAAGCGAGCAAATATACGCCTTTTTTTGTACCTTGATTTTATCATTTGGCGGGCTATTTATGCTGTTTCACTGGATGTTACATATTGCAACTGATTAAAAGATAGAAAATGGCAGAGAAAACATATTTTAAAAAGGCATTCAAATCACCTTATAAATGGTAATGTTTGAATATTTTTCTCAGTTATGATACGTAGTAACCTTTATTTAATCTGACATTTAGTGTAGCCTATCCACTACTACAATTTACTAGGGTTTATAATCTTCATACTCCCAAGCAAAATGCCTTAAAAGTTTTTGCCGCTTATTTCCTGAAGAGCTAATTTTCCGACCTATTCATAGCGTTTTTTGAATAGCTGTTGCGACTATACCCCAAGGTTTTACGATCTTGATGAAATTTAGCTAACTATTTATATATTTTCACCTATTTTTAATTCACCTATATGTGTTGCTATAGGTAAATTTTTATTTTCTTCTCTTTTTTTGCGCCTTTCTTCCCTATTTCACTTCTTTGCTGTGTAGTTAAAGCTTTAGCCCTTGCCAAACTACCATTACGTTTATTATTCATATTAATAACTCATTAAATGCAAATTAAAGTTATTATTATATTGCATTATATATGTAAAAATTAACCATTATGACTTAAAGCAAACTTTAACTTGAAATTTAATATTAGCTTGATCAGTCAATTTTATATAATAAAAAAACCCTCTAAGAGGGCTTGATGAGTGTGTTTGTCAACAAATATGAGCACTAATGAAACATTAGTTGCCTAAACAATTTTCGACTTTTTGCTTTTCGATATTCAAGGTATTTAATATAATAGACGGGTTGGCTCCATTCCAGTTACCGACAGGGTTAAACCCATTATTAGGTATTGAGCCTGTCGTGGACTGAGCCTGAGTAATATTATTGAAAAAATATTGAGTATTATTTTTGTCTTTATCTTGTTTTATCGATAAAGTGTAACGAACATAGTTTATTATTGGGATAAAAGATTGTGGATTGTTATACTGCGTTAAGCCGTCAACAACAATAATATCATCATCAAAATATTGTCTTGCTCCGCTACTAGATGATACCGTTACAGAGGGTATACTGTAATAACGGCCGCTAGCACCAACAAAGTCATTAGAATTATCAGACAAAACAACATTCCTATCCCTTATGTTTTGTAACACACAAACCTTAATGTCTTTCATACTTTTATCTATGTGACTAGTTAAAGTATATGTATCGATCAGTTTATATTCATTACTATAATCTTTATATGTCACACCACTAAATGAACTTAAGTTACTATCTACTTGAGCACATCCAGCCACCAAAAAAGCCACCATACTGGCAATCATTAACTTTTTCATACCATTCTCCTTAAATAATTATTTTGGTAATGGTATGAAATTTTGCCAATTAAATCAACGATGCTTTAGCAAAGCCTCCTTTTTTAAAACGTCTGGTGGTGAACGGATGTATAATGGTCAAGTATTTAAACACCCATTTAGGTTGTTCTGCAATAGTCAGTGGTAAACCGGCGTTAAAACTATGTGGTCGTCTTTGGTTATAATAACCGAATAAGTAACAGAACATGTCTGACTTGGTTTCAACTAAACGACGATAACCGGCCTTGGGGATCTATTCACTTTTCAAACTACGGAACAAGCGTTCAGTAGGCGCATTGTCCCAACAATTACCACGATGGCTAACCCTTTGTATTATTCCATAACGACTAAGGCGATGCCTGAATGCAACTAATAAGTACTGGCAACCTTGGTCAGAATGGAACATTAAAGCTTTTGGTTTACCTCGTAAAGACCAAGCCATGTCTAATGCACTAATCACTAATTGACTATCGGCTTTATCTGATACGCTATAACTCACTACCCGTCGAGCGTACAAATCGGCTACTATCGCCAAATAACCCCATCTTCCTCCCGCCCAAATATAAGTGATATCGCCTGTCCATACCTGATTTGGGATAGTCGGGTTAAAGTTCCTTGATAGCTTATTGGGTAGTTCAAATTGTTCCTCGGTTGCACGGTTAAAATGCCTTGCTTTGGGTTGCTTACTGTATAATTTTGCCTCTTTCATTAATTTTCTCACCTTATAACGACCCATCTTGATACCTTACTGGTTCAGTTTTGTGATTATCGTTCGACTGCCTGCTGAGCCTCTACTTTGTTTGAAGAGGATTTCACCTGTTGCCGGCGTTATTGCCTGATTTTGTTTTCCGGAAGCAAACGAGGGTTATAAAATGCTGCTTGAGATACTGCAAATAATGCGCAAAATCTATTTATTGGATATTGCTCGCTTAACTGATAGCTTAACGCATATTTTTGTATTCGTCCGACATTAAAAGAACGGTAGCCTTTTTAGTATTTCTTCCTCCAATTTAAGTCGTTTTACCTTTTTCTCCATGGCTTGAATTATTTGTTGCTCTCGGGTTAGCGCTTTTGATTTGGGCGTATAGCCATCAAGCACTAACTTTAACTAAGCAACCCAACGGCCCATTGCTGTTTACTTATCCCCATTGTGCTGTAGGCTTCCTGTACCAATTACCCGTGTCGCTGCACCTCGTTTAAATTTTACTGTAAATTTTTGTCGATTTATTGTCATTATTCACCTCATTTTGATAATTCTTGCGCTTTCTGACTTGTTACGACTGGTTGGCATCGATGGCATGCCACTGGAACTAATGCCAACACTGCTGCTACTGACTTTATAGTCCGCTTTGTTTTCGATATCACTAAAGCTTATTGTACCCGTATCAAGGCGGTTTTACTGATATCTTTCGCTTCCGAGGAGATGACTGCCCCTTTTAGGTCGGTGTTGTTGTAAAAGAGTTCATGTTATTCTTAGCTATCATTCTTAAAATAAAAAATAAAATAAAATCAATATCTTTTCTGACCAATTTTTGTGAGTAAAACGGTGGATTGGCGTGTTATTTTGTATTTTGAATAGGGAAAAACAAGTGCACTATGTGTAAAAATCAATTTAAAACTATTATTCTTCAGTTATTATTAGAGGACTTGGTGACAGTGTTAACTGCCACCAAATAAAAGCTTTATAAGCTATGTCAGGTTAAGTTTGAGCTACTACAATTAAGTAAAGACTTTTTCGATTTCTTGTTTTAATAAATCCACAACTTACCTCTTAAAAGAATTGGAACCACTACGTATAAACTGATTATTTATATCTATCTGGAATAAAATCTTTATGCTCTATACTTTTTATAAGTACTAATAAATCATCTCTTCTCCACGATAATTCTTCTTTATCCATGCATGCTGTATATTGGTTTATTTGTTCATCAGAACAATATTCCAACATAAAATTAATGCAATCTAGATATATAGTAATTTCACTTTCGGAAAGCCTTAAATCAAATAAAGTCACTGCATTAGCAACATATTCTTGTTTTAATAAATCCATAACTTACCTCTTAAAATAATTGGAGCTGCTACGTATAAACTGATTATTTATATCTATCTGGAATAAAATCTTTATGCTCTATACTTTTTATAAGCGCTAATAAATCATCTCTTACCCACGATAATTCTTCTTTATCCATGAATTCTGTATGTTGGTTTATTTGCTCATTGGTACAGTATTCCAACATAAAATTAACACAATCTAAATATATAGTAATTTCACTTTCGGAAAGTCTTAGATCAAATAACGTTACTGCATTAGCTACATATTCTTGTTTTAATAAATCCATAATTCACCCCTTAAAATAATTGGAAAACTTACCCCTGAACTCTTGCAGTTTTTCACTACTTGGTCGTCCCCAACGACCATCTTTAATTCGTTTTGTCGTATTGTTTCTAGGATTTTTATAAGAAGTAACAACTTCACCATCCGGTTCAATAATATGAACTCTACCATTAGGGCCTAAGACAACCCATCGACCATCATCCTGAACAAGAATATCAGATGGCCTTGAGTTTTCAATATCGTTAATCACTTGACCTACTGGGCGTCCTTGTTTATTTCTAATTTCCGCATGCTCTCCTCGAGTTATTTCTGCGTTTATAGCATAATCTCGCCAATCTTTATCTGGGATCTGATTTCCACCAGTATCATGGCGAATATCAATATCATCTAAACCACCATCATGCCCAGTGTGATTTGGGCCTAATTTATCTGGATCTATAGGCGCGTACCCTGGGAAAGGAGGAGTCAGCTCTGGAATTGGATACCCTTCTAATTTGGGTTGATCATTAGGATCTATGGCTATTGTGTTTTTATAATCATTATAATAACGCTCATAAGTTTTTCGTACTGCGTCTTCAAGGAATTCATCTCCCATTGGATCGACTAATGCTAGATCAATTAGTCGCCGTTGTTCCAAAGTTAGGCTTTCTAAAAACGCTTGTGATTCTGCTGCTGTAAGACCTTTAGCCATCAATAGATCTACGGCATTAACACTAACTTGAGCGCCAATTTCACTTGGGCGTACTAGATACCACGTAGCTTTAGCTAAATTATTATTCTCAACCGCATTTTTCCCCGCAGCAATCCCCGTATTCACATCTTGGATATCTCCACCAGATGCTGCGATGGCAAGACCTGTAGCTAGTTGGGATAGTGCGCTGATTTTTTGTCGCTCTTCTTGCGATAACTCTGTTACTGCTTTATCCGGATATAAAATGCCCGTTATGACTTCAGCACTACGTTCACTCGCTGCTGCCCCTAAACCTCCCGCTAAGGCTGAGTTGCCTTGTAGCTCAGCAACTACTGCGCCCAGTATAGCATGGCTAATTGTGTTGGCGACGGTGTTTCCTTCTGTCTGTTGTTTGATTATGGTGGCTATCTTCGGTGCTAATGCCCCCGCAACAGCCCCTGTCATGTCGCCCGTGATTAGCCCATTAATAATGTTAACCGCCATTTCAACGCCTTGACGGGTGTCACTGCCCATCGCTGACATCCCTTCGTTCATCGCATCGTTGTAGGCCTTTTCATAGATTTTCTGTTCCTGCTCGTCGGTTAAAACGAGGCCTTGCTCTTTCGCTTTTTTTTGCTCTTCTTTTAGCTTTTTGTTCGCTGCAGATTCTGCGCTTATGCGGTCGATATGATTGAGCATGGTTAAGGTTTCACCGCCAATCTCACTCACTAAGTGTGTTTGGTCTATGATGTCTTGCTCTTTTTCTTTGTTAAAGATGTGTTTCAGTTCGTTATTCGCCTGCTCAGTATCTTGGCTTAAATCATCAATATCCTGTTGTTGTCCGTCCTTGTTGCGAATTATAATCGTGCCTTCTGATACCGCAGATTGCGTCGTCGAGTTTGCCTTCTCTGACTTATTACGACTAGTTGGCATCGATGGCATGCCACTGGAGCTAATGCCAGCACTGCTGCTACTGACTTTGTAGTCCGCTTTGTTTTCGATATCACTAAAGCTTATTGTGCCCGTATCAAGGCGGTTTTTGCTCGGGCCTTCGGCTTCCGAGGAGATGACCGCCCCTTTTAGGTCGATGATGTTGTAAAAGAGTTCATGTTATTCTTAGCCATCATTCTTAAAATAAAAAATCAAATAAAATCAATATGTTTTCTGACCAATTTTTGTGAGTAAAACGGTAGATTGGCGTGTTATTTTGTATTTTGAATAGGCAAAAACAAGTGCACTATGTGTAAAAATCAATTTAAAACTATTATTCTTCAGTTATTATTAGAGGACTTGGTGACAGTGTTAACTGCCACCAAATAAATAAAAGTTTTATAAGGTATATCAGGTTAACAAATTAACTATCACCCTTAACTATTTAATGCCCAAAATTTACAAGAAGCTTAAACAACTCAGCAAACTAAGTCCACTCTAACGAACCATCTTCATTAACCCACACCGCTTCTGCTGGACAAGACTCATCAAAAAACCAATAATCATCCATCAGTTTTTGTTTATCAAACATGTCGTCTTCTGTTTTTGGAAAAGCATCATAAAACAGTTTGACTTGTTCATCGATTGAGCCTCCTAATAACTGACCATTTTTTGCTAATTTAAGTCGACCTTCTTTTAATAATCTTTTCACAAAATAAAAAAAGAGTTCTTTTCTCTCTTGAAATGGAAATTTTTCTTCATTAGATTTTAGAGAAGGGAACATATCAGGGGCAATACAATTCCATAATCCACTAAAAGTTCTTAGTTCTGACCAATCAATAATATTTTTATAATCATTTTCATTTATCATATTTTTTCCTACCTAAATTTAATTTCTGCTCCAGTTCTCAACCCTCTATATAAATTTGTTAAAGTTGGGCTATTTCTTATATCAATAGTCCAACGAGCACCTGTATTAGAGCTCGATACATTTCTTAATGTAATATTTGTACCATCTTGTAATCGTGCTGTATAAATACCATCTCTAACTTTGGTTAATGGCTGTCCAGCTAGTTCCTCCGCATAATTATATATTTGTTTATCGGTCAAATTTTGGCTTTCGTAAATTCGAGTGGAGTAACGATTTCCATTAGCACCTTGCCGAATAGTTTGCCCATCAATTTTTAAATCTGTGGTAGGGTTATTTTTATCGTAGATATCTTTTAATTCGTCAAATCGCTCTTGTTGTTTTTGTTTTTGTTTTTGATATTTTTGGCTATTTTCATTTTGTCGCTTATCATTATCTCCGTCATCATCAGGCGGTAATCCTGGGGCTCCTCCAGCGACAACACTTCCAGAGCCAGCAATATTATTACTGTCTGAAGAGCCACCAACGCCGTTGTTTTGTGAAGTACTTGAATTACTTTCTTGCCCATGAATTAGCGGTATTCTGTCTGCAAAATCAGCGATAAGAAAATCATTTTTATTTTTATTTAGAAAATCTATTTGTTCTTCAG
>NZ_LZHP01000006.1:0-530 GCF_001690605.1 Gilliamella sp. Nev6-6
AAGCTTAAACAGATGTTTGCCGAACTGAGCTTAAAATCCCAGCTTCAGGAAGAAATCATAAAAAAGCTTTAGTGCCCACCAAGGCACGTAAAACGTGGGCACAGCAACTACAACAAAATCATTCGGTTACTATTGTTATGAGTTGTGCTATTGTTGGCTTAAGCCGTTGTGCTTACTATTATCAACCTAAGTTGCAGGATGACTCGGTGATTGTTTCGGTGTTGAATGCTATCACAGACCGGCATTTACGCTGGGGCTTTCCTAAATGTTTTAATCGTATCAGAAAGCTCGGCTATCAATGGAATCATAAACGGGTATATCGGGTGTATTGTGAGCTAAAGCTTAATCTTAAAACAAAACGTAAACAACGAATTCCACCTCGGGAGCCAGAAAAGTTATCGGTTCCCAATAAACAAGGTGAATGTTGGTCAATGGATTTTATGAGTGACAGTAGCCGTAATCAACGTCGCTTTAGAACATTCAATGTCATCGATGACTTTAATCGTGAGGCGTTAGGGATTGATATTGCA
>NZ_LZHP01000007.1:0-2547 GCF_001690605.1 Gilliamella sp. Nev6-6
TTAATTATATAATATTTGTTTTGTAATACTCATAATACCAAGAATTAAAATAGAAATATAAGGTTAATCATGAAAAAAATAGGGTTATTTGTTCTGTTATTTATGTTTTCACCTGCTGTATTTTCAGCTAATGATTTTAGTCTCGTGATAAAAAGTTTTGAAGATAATCACCAAAAACAAAACCAAAAAAAATCAAATCAAGATACGAATGATTTAGGTAATATGAGAAAATTAGCAGCAGCTTATATTAATTTAGCTAATAATCTGACACCTAACGACTGCAATAAGTTGAAAACACTTTCCGATCTGTTCAATACAAAAAAAGAAAAAGTTAACTTAGATTATGAAGAAGATTATTATGAAAACGAAGATTTAGATGACAATTATAAAAAATTTGGTTGTAAATTAACTGGATTAACCGATAATGAAATAAATTATATTTTACTACCTAAGCTATTTGATGAGGGTGTTTCGTTATATAAAACAGCAATATTAAATGGTGATATTGAATCAATACCAATATTGTTAACTGATTTTGCAACTTATAAAATTCCAAGGCATTATCTCTATGGCTTTTCAGAAGATAATAGTTTCAGTAATAATCCATATGGTAGTTTCTTAGTTGGTCAATTATATATTGATGAACGCTTTTTCAGTAGAGATCTCCATAAGGCAATAGAATTATTTGAAAAGGCAAAAGATATTCAAGGTGATGATTTATGGTATTTTCTTGTATTTGCAAAAATGGAAGAAATGATTGAATCGCCATCCAGTGATGTTTATAATATCTCTATTTTACAAAATAGTAATAATCACCACACAAAACATGCTGAAATTATAAAGCAACTTGAAAAAACATTAACTCCTAATGATGTTTTACATACATTGCATCTTAGTCTTTATTATGCTGACGATGAAAAATTAAATAAAGCAATTGAGTATTTTGAACGAGCTTGTAATATAAAATCATCTAGTGCATGTAATTTATATCAAAAACAGCTAAAACAGCCCGAAAAAAACAAGATATATTCATTATTTCGTCAATTTGACAAAACTAACCCTGATATTAAAATCACTACAGATATTGCGAAATGGTATGAAGATTCAAAGAAGCTATATAAAGCAATTAATTACTATTCATATATTATTAATAAAGATCCCGAGTTATTACTTAAAATAGCAGCATTATTTAAGAAGTCAGATCTAAATTACGACTTAAAAACAGATATGCTTGTTAAAATCTATACTAAGTATGATAGTTTTGTTGATCGTAGTGATATCAAATATGAAATTTACTTACTTTACTATCCTTCAATGGATTATGATGATCCTGCTTCTGAAACAAATAAAATAGGTTTAGCATGGTTGAAAAAAGCAGCAATTACAGGATCTGCCAAAGCAAAATTGGAAATGGCAAAACTATTTGAAAGTGGAAAATATTTTACACAAAACTATACAAAAGCACTGTATTGGTATGGTGACTATTGTAAAATTTCAATTAACAGTGGATATGGTTTTGAAAGTTTTTGTGAACCTTTTCTTGGCGATACTAAAGACATGATTAATTTGATTGCAAAAGCTGATGGTGGCAATAAAGAAGCACAATATGAACTTGGAGTCAAATTTGTTAAGCCATCGGGTTTGGAGGAGATTGGACTATATTACCTTAGATTGGCAGCAGATCAAGGTCATGAAAAAGCCAAAATTCTTTATATTATAAATCCATATCTCCCTAAAGCGCCTTGTTTTTCATGTTAGATTATTTAATAACCGTGCTATAGGTATCCTGATACTGAACGACGACGTTTTACAGCTTAAATAATAAAGTGCGGTTTTAATGTTACGAAATGGCTTCTAATTTCAGATCTTCTAAGTGATGAGTTTTATTATCTTGCATAAACTTTAATCGATCATTCATCACTTTAATCGCTTCTGAAAAGCAGAAGGTTTTATTCATTGCAACAAATGTTGGTTGAGCAACAATACAAAGCGAGGCTTTTTCGCCAGCTTCAACCACCAATAAACAAACTTTTTGCCCAGTTTCTTGTAAGTTAACTTCTACAATATCAGCAACTTTCGGCTTATAAAACATAGGTTGTTGAGAAAAATACCAACTTTTGGGCATCTGCGGTTTTAAAAAATTAGCCGCCACAATAGCATTAATTGATAATTCAATTTTTTGCGAATCAGTCAAATTAAGCAACTGACACCTATCATGAAATTGATAATAAAATGTTGCATCACTAACTGAAAATGGAAACTCACAAAAAACATCAGGAATTAATATCTTACTTGGATAACAAGAACGGAATAACATTTCAGATGAAACTTCAAGCATCAAACTATCATATTCACTATCAAAATACCATCGCCAACAATCAGTTGGTCGAAAAGCCAATTTCATTAATATGTTATCCTCTTATAATTGAACTAAATTTGCTCAAAAAGATAACATAACTTAACAAAAAAATAAATAAAAAGCTAAAATAAAAATTATTTAATTATATAATTTTTAAAAACTTTAAATATCTATTTAAATCATTAAAA
>NZ_LZHP01000008.1:0-5408 GCF_001690605.1 Gilliamella sp. Nev6-6
ATAGCTCTAATGAATCTAAGATAAATCGAAAAATATCTTTATTTTGGATTAAATCATCAGTTTTAATGATCATTAATTCTTTAATTCTTTAATTATTAATATTTCTTCTGATATACCCATTATGGTTGGGAGGGATAAAACTCTATCCTTTATTTTTTGTAAATTCATATTAATTACCTTAATAAAATGATCCGTTAAGGGGAATATGTGCACTGTTAGGATCTGATTTGAATGTTCCCCATGTCCCATCAGTTCTATAATTTTGCCCATTTATAGTATTTTTAATACTAGCCGTTGGGCCATTTGCTGAGTTAGCTGTTGGCCATTTTGCTTTTGTAGTAGGATCTATGCCATGTACTTGGTACTCTTGACCTTCATATCTAAACTTTCCGCTCAGGAAACGCTTAGGATCAGCATGCCAAGTATTTGGTATTCCTCCTTGTGTGGCCCATGCATCTATGTCTGCTTTATTTACCTTCCCATATCTAGCTAATTCTGATGGATCAGTTGGGCGTTTGGTAAAACGTCCTGTTTCATTATTACGCCAACGATTCGACTTACTATTAAAACTACAGCTCAAACCAAACGGATCTGGCTGAGTAAATCTACCTATATCTGGATCATAATACCTGAAAGTATTGTAATGTAAGCTGGTTTCTCGGTCTAAATATTGTCCCTGATATCTGAGGTTCTGCTTATGGATTCGTGTTCGATTTCATGAATCCGTTTACCCCAGAGCTGATAGCTGCATTCCCAGACGATGTCACCGCTTGCTACGATAAGCTCTTCTGGTGCACCGTTCAGATCGGTGTGGAAGTAGAATATTTCTTCATCTTCGCTACCTCTTTTATCTATACGCGCCAGTGGTTCGTAGCTGTTCTGGTCGGTGTAGATATACAGGCTGCTGTGCTGATTCGTGCCGGTTTCCTGAATCATTTTTAAGCCGTCCCACAGGAAGCGGGTACGGTTGTAGGGGTTGCCTGCGTTGTCTATAGCTGATGTTTTTCGATACGCCGGCCAAGGGCGTCGTAGACTCCGCCGTAACGCTGGCTGCGGTCTGTTTGTTCAATGCGTACTTCGCTCAGGCGGTGGTCGTCGTAGTGGTAGTGCTGGGGGGCACCGATGGTTTGTTTGTTATGGGTTTGACCGTGCTCATCGTAGCGGTAGTGGTGTCCTCTGAAATTCAGGAGCTGGTTATAGCAGATGACGTTCTGATTACTAGGGTCTAATTCTATTGGTCGTCTGTGATCTAATAGGTTGGTTGTGGCATCGTATTGCAGGATTTTCCTGTATCTGTGGTTGCGACAGCCTTCAATTCTGCCGGTGCGATCATAGTAGTAATCGGTCTGTCTGTGCTTGCTGTATATTTTGCTTACCAGACGGTCGAGGTTGTCGTACTGGTAGCTGCGTTTGATGTGTATATCGGGAAGAATCGAATTTTGATTACGCCGAATCTGCTTGCGTTGCAGGGCGGCTGTAATAATTATATTTTTTAAAATAGTTTGCAAGATTAATTCAATTAAAAAGCCTGTGCAATAAGGCTAAGATTTGTGTGGCAGGCAAAGCTTACCAACTATTTGCATGTTAATATTAAAGTTTAAATGCGTCTATATATTTAAGCCCGTTATAATTTTCTTTATAAGGTTTTTTTAACACTACTTCTCTTGCTTCATACCAAACTAAGGCATTGGTTTTGCTTATGCTTAGTTGATGACATTTGAGCGAGATTAATTTATCAATGAGTTCTCCTATATCAATCTATTTTTTCAATAGTTTATAATATCCAGTCAAATCTTTAATAATATAAATGTATAAAAATATATTTTTTATTTTAATCTTTTATAGTTAAATAATCTGAAAAAATTCTAAATATAGATAGTAATTCATTAAATGAAGTAAATTCTTCCCTTTTATTAATTTTATATTGATCAGTATTTAAATCTATTATTTCGGACATGCAACTTAGATTATCCCAAATAGTAAATCGGGCAATATAAATATCATTTTCAAAATCAATAACGATACTTTCTGATAAATCATTTTTATGATAAACATAAGAATAGTTAGTATGTTGGGATATCCAAAATTTAAATTTATTTAACATATTGATTGTATTTTCCTTTAATTTTTTCTACTTTAACACGAATGTTATTTGCTTTAGGCACCTCAGACACAGGAACTCCCTTACGTTGTGCTAAGCGACTTTCTAAAGAATTTGGTCCTACTATTTTTGCTTATTCTTGATTTGTGGGAATTATAAATTTTTTAGGAATATTAAATTCAACATATAAAGTTCCATTTTTTGCTTGTTTATCAAAAGCCTTAACATCTGCTAGGTAAGTCATGTGAGTAGTTGTCCCTGTTATGTTTTGTATTGTTTTATCGCTATCTATTATTTCTTGATATTCTGCTGCTGCCATCCAGTTGCCAACTGTAACTAATGATAGTTGCCACGGAACAATCCAAATCAACCCATTAGGCGCATACTGATACAGATTAAATTCTTGCGAATAATTTAATACTTAGAGTAAAATTTGAATTCCTAAGATTAAAAAAATGTTCGAGCGTTATAAGTATTAGAGATTTTTCAAATAGATAACCTTTACATTGAGGATTTATTACAATTTAGAGGCTATTTATTCATAGTTCTTTTTATTAATAGCTGAATCCATGGATTTCCATTTTCTAATAATTGCTTATCTACTGAAAAATCGGCACTCGATTCAATAAGATGTGATAGTGACCAAGCTAATCCATAACTTTCATCATTACCAAAAAGGGTAATTAGTTTAGTTGCTTCTTCATTTGATAAAGGTGGTTGAATGTTATGTAAAATATTCTGATATTTTTGAATAAAGCCAATATTAGAACTCTCCTCTGAAGGCAAAGCCCCCATTTTAATAAGTTCATTAA
Source organism: Gilliamella sp. Nev6-6 (assembly GCF_001690605.1). Taxonomy (NCBI): domain Bacteria; kingdom Pseudomonadati; phylum Pseudomonadota; class Gammaproteobacteria; order Orbales; family Orbaceae; genus Gilliamella; species Gilliamella sp. Nev6-6. Next base: position 2,914 of record NZ_LZHP01000008.1, read on the forward strand.
CAGATTGCCTCATAGAATCTCCAAATCATTTTTTCATTAATTCTGGATAGTTTGGTATAGCTAGTAATTGCACGCCAAACCATTTCCCCTTGTTCATTAGTGAGCTCAATTGGCAGAATATTGGTTAAAGTCGCTTAAATATAATCTGAATTTAAAAACAAAAAAATCCGAAAAAATATAGAAGATCTTTCCAGCTTTTTTATTAAAGTAATGCATATATTTTCTTTAACTGTTCACAATATTTTTTACTATAAGGTATTTTGATTTTTTTTAGATAATTAATCAGGTTACCTGCATCGCTAGTAATTAAATAATATTCTAATAAATGAATAATAAGAAAATCTTCATAGGGATCATCCACTGAAATAGTGACATCCTTCTCATCATTTCCTTCTTGTTCATCTGGTTCATCCTGAAGGACGACTAACTTAATTGCTATATACTTCAAAAAAGAAGTAAGACTATTCGACAATATGTTTTCTAAATCAGATAAAGTAGCGCCAGATAAATGGATTTTATTTGCATCATATTCGAACAATACCGATGGCAATTCTTCTCCGTTTGTCGTAATTTTATATTTTTGTTCCAATTTATTTAATGCTGTTTTATATAATGAGCTATTTATAAAATATTGAATTTCATTAATATTTACCATTGATTAGCATCCTTTATTATATTTATAACATCATAATCAGTATGCCTATACGGATCAACTGCTTCATGCTCCCACGGAGTTAATTTTGCAAGATTGTCATGATTATGAACATTGTCACCACCAACCTATTGTAAAATACCTTTATGGTGTAATTCTATCTGTACATCTTTTGGTTTCCTTTTTGCTGGATTTTCTATTATTACTTCAACTTGTAATTTGGGTGCTTTACCCTCCTTTATTAATTTAATATTATTTTTCGAATACATACTAGGATTATTTTTAGCTTTATTTTTCCAAAATTTCTTTCTTGGTGTACGCCAACAACTCAATTCTCACGGAGCATAGTATCAGAACGTATTGTAATGTAAGCTGGTTTTTCTGTCTAAATATTGCCTTGATATCTGAGATTCTGCTCTATGGGCTCGGGTTTGATTGCCTGAATGTACTTTCCCCATAACTGAAAGCTATATTCCCAGAGTAATTCGCCGTTTGTATCGGTTAGCTCTTCCTGATAGGCATTTAGGTCGGTGTGGTAATAGCGGATATGCTGTTCTTGGTTGCCGTTTGTGCCTATCCATGCCAGTGGTTCGTAGCTGTTTTGGTCGGTATAGATATACAGGCTACAGTGCTGATTCGGGATGGTTTCCTGAATCATTGTTAAGTTGTTCCACAGGAAGTGGGTACGCTTGTAGGGGGGCCTGCGGGTCTAGCAGATGTTTTCGATGCACCGACTTAATGAAAATTTATTTCATCTATATTTTTAATCCCATCTTTCATCTATATAGGGAGTTATACTTTCTATAATTAAAAACTTTGATTTACAGTAAAGCTGTAATTTATCATGTTTAACGGTTATTTCAGAATAATCCGTAAAAGAAGTGATCGTTGGTGAACAGAAAAAACCAACTCTTGAACCAGACATATTTAACTGAACTATCTCATTAAAAGTAATAATTAAACTTAATGCATTAAATCCAACTTTATCCCATTTTTTAGGGTAAATTTTGGGAATTTCCTTGCAAGTTAAATGGCATTTCACCTCTGAATAGCTTTCAAATGAAACACTATTCAATTCAATAGATTGAAAGTTAAATTCATTATTAAACATAAATTGAATTTTTTCTCTGCCTAACGCGTTTTTAAACCACATATCAATTCCTTAAGAGAAATTATAATGACCATGAGTTCCAGAAACATGATCAGTATTCAGGTTATTTGAAAGTCTAACATTAAAGTGTGGCTCAGCACCATGATCTGATTCTGCTTTAGTGTGCTAAAGACTATAATATTGAATAAAAATGGATTTTTTGTTTTTATCAATAAATTCATATTGTCGAGTCTTTATTGGTTGACCGTTTCTAGCGATCATAGTATTGCCATTACATCTCGTAAAGATAGTCGTGTAATGGCTCTAGGCTATTGATTCATCGGTATACCTGCATTGTGCTTAACCTGTCTAAATGGATCTCTTCGACTTTTACTATCATACGATGTTTTCTTATTTTTTACCCCACATGCTTTTAAACCAAATGGGTCAATCAAGTCAACCCATTAGGCGCATACTGATACAAATCAAGACACCCAGCAATCCTATCGGGTCAGGCTGAGTAAATCTACCTATATCCGGGTCATAATACCTGAAAGTATTTTCATGCAGTCCAGTTTTTCGCCTAAATATTGTTCCTGATATCAGAGGTTTTGTTCTATTGATTGGTGCTCAATTTCCTGATCCCGTTTTCCCCATAACTGAAAGCTACATTCTCAGAATAATTCGCCGTTTGCATCAGTTATCCCTTCCGGACAGCCAAATATATAAAATTTAATAGAATCTAAAATAATT